>VGNW01000001.1 GCA_016865955.1 Chloroflexota bacterium
TTCTGCTGTTTCCTGCCCTGGCTTTCTGCTATTTGATATATCTGAACCCGGGAGACAGTCTAACCCTGAGTTTTCTGGATTACAACCTGACTCCTACACGTGTCGATGAATTAAGCCTTTGCTTTGGATATGTCTTCATTATTGTGACATTTCTTGGCGGTATCTATGGATATCATCTCAAAGATACCGCTGAGCAAGTTTCTACCCTGATATATGCAGGCAGTTCTATAGGCGTAGTGTTCTCCGGCGATTTATTTACCCTGTTTTTCTTCTGGGAAATCATGGCTGTTTCGTCAGTTTATCTCATCTGGGCGCGGGGTACATCACTGTCTTGGGGAGCAGGTATGCGCTACCTTATGATTCACTTGTTTGGCGGCAGCGTGCTCCTGGCTGGAATTTTCTTGCATGTGTCTCAAACAGGCTCGATGGTGTTCAATCACATGGATGGCGGATTGGCGGCAAATCTGATTCTGTTTGGTTTCTGTCTCAACGCAGCAGTGCCTCCACTCCATGCATGGCTGTCCGATGCTTACCCTGAGGGAACGGTAACCGGCAGCGTCTACCTGAGTGCTTTTACCACAAAAACAGCAGTCTACGCTCTGGCTCGTGGCTTTGGCGGATGGGACATCCTGATCTGGGCAGGAGCTGCTATGGCAGTATATGGAGTCATTTATGCTGTGCTTGAAAACGATATTCGTCGGCTCCTCGCCTATCACATTATCAGTCAGGTTGGCTATATGGTATGCGCTGTGGGGTTAGGAACAGCAGAAGCCATCAACGGTGCTACTGCTCATGCATTTGCTCATGTCCTGTATAAGGCTTTGCTTTTCATGGGAGCGGGCGCTGTGCTCTACACGACAGGTCGCAGCAAGCTGACCGAGTTAGGAGGTCTGGCACGTCTGATGCCGCTTGCTCTGGTACTCTACATGGTGGGCGCATTCTCGATATCGGGATTTCCTCTCTTTAGTGGATTTGTCAGCAAATCTATGGTTGTTCATGCTGCTGCTATCAGTCATATAGGACTGGTGGTAGTGCTTCTGAATCTGGCATCAGTGGGAACATTTCTACATACCGGGCTCAAGCTGCCCTATTTTACCTGGTTCGGCCCGAAGCGCTCATTGAAACCAACCGCTGCGCCGCGCGGGATGTATATAGGGATGGCCCTGACTTCTGCGATTTGCATTGCCATCGGGGTTTACCCTGCCCTTCTGTACAATATTCTACCCTTCCCGGTCGATTATCGACCCTATACTTCTTCCCATGTGATAGAAACTATCCAGCTTCTGGCCTTTACGGGGCTTGGTTTCTGGCTGCTGATTAAGAAATTGGGTGGTGAGCCTTTGATAACGCTGGATACCGATTGGTTTTACCGCAAGCCGGCAGACTTAGTTTATACCGTTTTCGTAGTCAAGGTAAACAGGGCATTTGAGTATTTAGGAAAGCTGGCAACTAAGGCAGTCCAGTTAGCCATCCGGTTGAGTACCAATCCTGTAGGGTTCTTCGGCAAGATTGGCTGCTTTGGTGAGCGTTCGGAACTTCATAACTTGCCCTACAATCCCGACCAGTACAGACTTTCGGTAAGCGCCATGATTCTCATCATACTATTATGTTTTATCATTCTTATTATCTGGAGTATTGCAGTTTCCTAGCCTGAGCCAGCACCGCGGGCTTTTTAAGCAGAAATGTCGTAGATTTTAAATTACCCTGATGAGGATGGGATAGCGTGAGTTTCCCCCTAATTCTGTAGCAAAAACCAGGCTAACCAAAAAGGGGGTGGGGAGACCTCTCTCCCCAGCCCCCGTATAAAATATCCGGTAAGACCGGATATTTAGCGCGCCATCACTATGTTGTCGATAAGACGGGTTTTGCCTATTTTTACCGCCAGAGAAACCACCGCAGGCCGGTCTATTTTAGCAAGCTCTTCAAGGGTCTCGGCATCGGCAACGCTCACATAGTCGATAGTGCCCAATGGTTCCGTTTCGATAAGCGAAGTCATCTCTCTGCGAATTATATCGGCATTTCTTTCGCCCTTGCTCCATAGCTTTCGTGCCAGCGAGAGCGACTTGGATAGTATCAGGGCTGCCTCTCTCTCCTGTGGATTGAGATAAACATTGCGGCTGCTCATTGCCAGTCCGTCAGGCTCCCTGACGGTGGGCACAGCGATGACTTCAAGATTCATGTTGAGGTCGGCTACCATCTTCTTAATCACCACCAGTTGCTGGGCGTCCTTCTGCCCGAAGTACGCTCTTGTCGGCTCGACGATGTTGAACAGCTTGGCGACTACCGTAGCCACGCCGCGAAAATGCCCGGGTCGTATTGTGCCCTCCAGCCGCTCGGTGACCTTTTCCAAATCCACCCATGTGCTGTAGCGCGGAGGGTACATTTCCTCGGCAGAGGGCATGAAGACTATATTCACCTGCTCCTTTTTGAGCATGGCGAGGTCTCGCTCCGTATCGCGGGGATATTTGGCGAAATCTTCCTTTGGGCCGAACTGCGTGGGGTTGACGAATATGCTTACTACCGTGTAGCGGTTCTCATCCCGCGAGCGCCGCGCCAACTCCAGATGTCCTTCGTGAAGGTAACCCATGGTGGGGACAAAGCCTACAGAGCCTCTGAGCCTGTGCCGGGCTTCCTTCATACCCGCGATAGTATGGACTACTCTCATCTGTTATTTAGCTTTGCGCTTTGATTTCGTGAGTTCGGCGAGAATGCTTTCGTCCATGGGATAGCTCTGTTTTTCGGTGGGGAAAGTTCCTGCTTTAACTTCCGCTATGTAATCGGCGGTCGCCTTTTTGATAATCTCGAACAAGCGGGCATACTGTTTGGCGTGTTTGGGCACGAAATCGGTATACAGTCCCAGGAGGTCGCTGATTACCTGCACCTGACCGTCGCAGAACTTGCCGGCGCCGATGCCGATGGTAGGCACGCTGACTCTCTCGGTGATTAGCTTCGACAGCGGCTCGGGCACGCACTCCAGTACAATAGCGAACGCACCCGCCTCGTCGAGGGCTACGGCATCGTTGAGCATGCGTACCGCTGCCTCAGGGGTCTTGCCCACCACTTTAAAGCCGCCGAGCTGATGTATTGATTGAGGAGTCAACCCGATGTGTCCCATAACGGGGATGCCGTAGGAGACAATCTTTTTCACCGTCTCCGCCATGATCTCGCCGCCTTCGAGCTTGACCGCCTGCGCTCCGCCTTCCTGCATGAATCGGGCAGCATTGCGCAGGGCGTCCTCAACGGAGACCTGGTAGGTCATGAAGGGCATGTCGCCGACTATGAGTGCCTTTGCAGCGCCTCTGACTACTGCTTTGGTGTGATGAATCATCTCGTCCATGGTCACGGGGATAGTCGAGCCGTATCCCAGGACCACCATGCCCAGGCTGTCGCCGACCAGTATAAGGGGGATTCCTGCTTCATCGATAAGCTTGGCAGTGGAGTAATCATAGGCGGTGAGCATTGAGATTTTCTCACCCTTCTGCTTCATCTCTTTTATCTGGGTGATGGTAACTCTCATGGGAACCCTCTTTCCGGTACTGGAACTATGCCAGACCTGTGGTATGGGAGGTCGCTCTTGATGCAGAGCAGAACTGTTTCTTTTTCTCTACGATTCTATTATTCTTATCGACATAGACAAGTTTGGGGACGAGGCTGTGAGCTTCAAATTCGGAAACAGTGCAGTATGAAATGATAATGACCAGGTCGCCCCTGGAGACCAGTTTAGCGGCTGCGCCGTTCATGCATATCACGCCTGAGCCGCGCTCTCCTTCGATGGCATAGGTCACCAGTCTGGCTCCGTTGTTTACATCGAGGACATGGACTTGCTCGTAGGGCAGGATGTCCGCCGCCTCCATGAGGTCTTTGTCTATGGTGATGCTGCCCTCATAGTCGATATTGGCTTCTGTTACCGTAGCCCTGTGAATTTTTCCCTTCAGCATCGTTCTCATATCAAAGCCTCCTGCGCCGTCTTTTCCAGAAGTCTGAGTAGTTCCTCAGCTTTTTCTTTATTTATCTTACCCTTGCTTAAAGCTATAGGGATGGTCTGAATGCCCAGCTCTTTGTAGGTTGAAAGCAGCGATGGCGCCACTTTATCCAGAGCCTCGAGATGTTTTTCTATGGTTCCCAGATCGCCGCGCGCTATGGGCCCGGTGAGGCAGTTGGGTAAACCGATGTTCTCCAGATTGTTCAGAGTGCCGCGGAGCAGCGGCAACAGAGCACGGATTGCCTCGGGTCTGGAGACCCCGAAAGCCCGCCACAGGTCGGTGGACAGTTTCATCAAGGTAACCAGGTAATTGCAGGCTATGACTGCGGCAGCGTGGTAGAGCACCTTATCGCCGGCTTTGAGCTGCACCCAGTTTCCTTCCAGATCGGTTGCCATCTGCTTTAGTGTCTCCAGCAGTTCCCCATCGGCTTCCAGGGCGAATGTAGTGCCGGGGATGTTCTTAACTGCGTGGTCGATACTGGCGAAGGTCTGCAAAGGGTGGAAAGCGCCGGGGTGAGCGCCGGATTCTTTGACATGCCCCAGAATGTCTAAGGAGTGAGCGCCGCTGCAGTGAATCACGCTCTGCCCGTTGTGCCATCTCAGCTCTGCGGCTACTTTGGCAATGGCATCGTCTGGGGTAGTGATGAGCACAAGCTCAGCGGCATCGGCGACAGACTGCTTGCTTTCATAGGGCTTGCAGCCGGGGACTTTATCAGCCAGTCTGTCTGCTGAAGACTTGCTGCGGCTGGCAACTGCGACCACCGGATAGTCCTTCTCGTGCAGCCGTATTGCCAGCGCCGTGCCTACTGTGCCGGCACCTATGAAACCGATTTTTGGCTTCATTCTGCACCTCTCTGGAGAGAGAAATAAAAAAGCCTTCGCGGACACTGTCCGAGAAGGCTTGCAAGAGACTTCTTACTCTATATTGCCGTCTCGGTCGTATCCGATCCAAGCGACTATTGTCTTGAAAGGTGCGCCCTTGCCTTACCGTCCTTACCAGGAAGGATCGCTAGGCATATTTTATTCTAGAACAACTTCAGTACTATTGTCAAGTTAACTTTAGTTACCCAGTGGTATGTATTTCTGCCACTCGGGGTGCTCGTCGAAGCGGTGGTACACGATATGGTAGCCAACCATGGGCGGAGTCGTGGGATGGCGCAGAAGCTCCATGCCCGCCACCCTGGGCGAACGGCCTGCCTTGCGCTGATTGCAGGACTTGCAGGCGCTCACCACGTTCTCCCAGGTATGTTTGCCTCCGAGGCGGCGCGGCACGACATGGTCTATGGTAAGCTCTCTGGTCTGCCTGCCGCAGTACTGACAGGTGAAATTGTCCCGCATAAAGACTTCGCGGCGACTGAGCTTTCTCTGCGTGCGGGGTCGTTTAATCATGTAAATCAGGCGGATTACCGAGGGGAGCGGGACTGTCAAGGAGGCGCTGCTGAGCATTCCGGAGTTTTTCTCTATCATCTCAGCTTTGCCCCGCCATATCAGCACGACGGCTCGCCTCGCCCTGCAGACATCCAGCGGTTCGTAATTCTGATTGAGAACAAGGACCGGGGAATTAATCACAACAAGCTCCGTGTCAGCCTGATTCTAGCAGGAAAATAATCTTTGTGCAATCTTCAATCGTGATTGCAGGGGCGGATTTCAACCCCGCCCTTACTGATTTCAGGGCACAGGAATTTGTGTCTTTAATGCCTGTAAATAAGCTGACGCGAGCGCCTTGAAAGTTACTAACCGTTACTGTATAGTTTAGTTTAGTGTGTTAAGGAGGAAACCGATGAGTTTGCGTATTCCCGGCCCGACCCCGTGCCCTGAAAAAGTGCTTCATGCTATGAGCAAGCAGATGATTAACCACCGCGGTAAAGAGTTCGGCGAGATGATGGTGCGCATTACCGCGAAACTCAAAGATTTGTTCCAGACCAAAGGCGATGTGTTCATTCTCACTTCGTCAGGCACAGGGTCTATGGAGGCTTCTATCGTTAATACCCTGTCCCCGGGCGATAAAGTGCTCTCGCTGTCCAACGGAGTTTTCGGAGACAGATACGCTACTATAGCCGAGCAGTTCGGAGCTGTGGTAACCCGCGTGAAATTCGAGTGGGGGAAAGCAATTGAGCCTGCCGCAGCGGATAAGGCTCTTAAGGCTGATCCCGGAATTAAAGCTGTGCTGGTCACCCACAACGAGACCTCTACAGGCGTTACCAATGATTTGGGCGCTGTCGCATCCATAGTTAGGAAGCACGACAAGCTGTTGCTGGTGGATGCCATCAGCAGCCTGGGCTGTATAGACCTGCCTGTGGATAAATGGGGCTGCGATGTGGTGGTAACAGGCTCGCAGAAGGGCTGGATGGTGCCGCCGGGTCTGGCTTTTGTCAGCGTCAGCGAACGCGCCTGGCAGGCGCACAAAACCGCTAAGATGCCGCGGTTTTACTGGGACTTCACTCGTGCCAAGGAGTTTCTGCAGAAAAACCAGACCCCGTGGACGCCTGCGGTCTCTATCTTCTATGCTCTCGATATCGCCTTACCCCTTATGCTGGAGGAGGGCCTGCCCAATATCTTCGCCCGGCATGCGCGTCTGGGTCGTAAGGCGAGGGAAGGGGTGAAATCTCTGGGGTTGACGCTTTACGCTGAGGAGAAGGTTGCCTCCGACACGGTTACTGCAGTCAATGCGCCGCCCGGCGTTGACGGCAAGAAGATTACGGAGATTATGAGAGACGAGCACGGCATAGTCCTCTCCGGTGGACAGAGCACGCTGGCAGGAAAGATATTCCGCATCGGTCACCTCGGCTTCGTGACGGATTCCGAGATAGACGATGTAATCAGGGAGTTGCGTCACGCTCTGCCTAAAGCAGGCTATAAAATCCCCCACAAGTAGTGGCTGGGAGCTTTGATATGAGACAAAGAATTCTGGTTTCCGATAATATTGCCGAAGAAGGCGTAAATGTACTGCGCTCCGAGGCTGATGTTGACATAAAGTTGAAACTGAAGCCTGCAGAGCTTGCCAGCATCATGCCTGAATATGATGCACTGGTAGTTCGCAGCGAGACCAAGGTCACCGCTGAGATTATTGCAGCAGGTAAAAAACTGCAGGTCGTCGGTCGCGCCGGTATCGGTGTGGACAACATTGATTTGGATGCAGCCACCAGGCACGGAGTGGTTGTAGTAAACGCCCCTGCGGGAAACGCCGTAGCCACCGCTGAACATGCCATAGCCCTATTGCTTGCCCTTGCCCGCCATATACCTCAAGCGTGTTCCCGTTTGAAAGCCGGCGAATGGCGCCGCGAGGGCTTCATGGGCATAGAGATACGCAATAAGACTCTGGGCATAGTAGGGTTGGGCAGAGTCGGGTCTGAGGTCGCCCGGATGGCGAAGGGGCTGGAGCTGAAGCTCGTCGTCTATGACCCCTTTGTCTCCGCAGAGAAGGGACGTCACCTGGGCGTGGAACTGGTGTCTCTGGAGGAGTTATTGAGGCGGTCCGATTTCATCACGGTACATGTTCCGCTTACAGAGACAACCAAGGCGCTTATCGGGACAAAAGAATTAGCCTTGGTGAAGCCCACCGTCAGGATTATCAATGCAGCGCGGGGCGGCATAATAGACGAGCACGCGCTATATAAAGCTCTGGAGGAGGGGAAAGTGGCTGGAGCGGCTATCGATGTCTTCAGCAAGGAGCCAGCCACCGATAACATCCTGCTCAAGAGCGACAGGGTTATTGTAACTCCTCACCTTGGCGCATCCACCGCTGAGGCGCAAACCAGCGTGGCAGTGGATGTGGCGGAGCAGGTCCTGACCGTGCTCAAAGGTCAATCCGCGCGCTACGCAGTCAATGCCCCGCTCATTTCACCGGAGACTGCAGCAGTCTTGACCCCCTTCCTCGAGGTGGCTTCGAATGTGGGTAAGCTGTGCGCACAGCTTGTGGAGGGGCGGCTGAGCACCATTGTCATAAGGTACGAGGGTGAGATTGCTAACTACGATACCTCCGCACTCAAAGCCACCATAATAGGCAGGCTTCTCGAATCGATTACCGATGAGCGGGTCAATATGGTCAACGCCAGTTATATCGCCCAGAGCCGCGGCCTGGAGATAGTGGAACTGAAGGTGGCGAAGTGCGAAAACTATGCCAATCTCATCGCGGTAGATGTTTCCACTGACAAAGGTATCACTAAAGTAGCCGGCACGCTGATGAGGGGCGAAACCCACATAGTAAGAGTTAATCAATACTGGATAGATATCGTGCCCACGGGCGGCTACTGGCTGTTCAGCGACCACCATGACCGCCCCGGCGTCATCGGCTCTGTGGGGATGATAACGGGCAAGGCGGATATCAATATCAGCTCAATGCAGTTAGGCAGACTTGAACCCAGAGGTCAGGCATTGATGATTCTGTCTCTCGATAAGCAGGTTGACGAGGAAGTGCGCCAGCAGCTTCTGGCTATCCCCGGTATCCAGACCGCTAAAGTGGTCAAGCTTTAGCAGGCATCAGCGCTGTTTTCAGAGACAACCCTAGTATTTAGAAGCCCCTATCTCTTCCATTTTGCCTGTAACCACGAAAACAACGCGCTCGCAGATATTGGTTACCCTGTCCGCGCTGCGCTCCAGATTGTGACCCGCCCAGATAAGGCGGGTCGCCCTGGTGATGGTTCTGGGGTCTTCTGCCATGAAGGTGAGCAGCTCCCGGAATATCTGGTCGTAAAGGCCGTCGATTTCGTCATCCTCTGCAGTTATAGCTCTGGCAGCCTCGGCATCCCGGTGTATAAAGGCATCCATACTCCGCCTTAACATGTCCCCTGTTTTTTGTGCCATGCGGGGCAAATCTATCAATGGTTTCAGCGGTGGCTCATTTCCTATCATAATCGCAATTTTGGCAATGCCCGCAGCGTGGTCTCCTATCCTTTCAAGGTCAACGATAATGTTCAGCACAGCGACGATAATTCTCAGGTCTCCTGCCATTGGTTGCTGGGTGACAATGAGTTCAATGCATTTCTCTTCAATTTCAAAACGCTTGCGATTAATCTCGCTGTCTTCGGCAACGACCTGCTTTGCCAGCTCCAAATCTCTGTTTTTAAGGGCATCCATGGAGCGATAAATGGCTTTTTCCACCATGCTGCCCAGGACTAAAGCCTCATCCTGAAGCTCGTGCAAATGGCGTTCGAAGCTTGTTCTCGGCATTTAAATTGCTCCTTTTGGCTTTGCCTCTTTAGCCGAAGCGGCCGGTAATATAGTCCTCAGTTCTCTTATCTCTCGGTCTGCTGAAAACATCCACGGTCTTTCCGTACTCAATCATCTCGCCCAGCAGGAAAAAACCGGTCCACTGGGACACTCTGGCAGCCTGCAGCATGTTGTGCGTAACAATAACTATAGTGTAGTTTTTTGTCAACTCCTGCATCAACTCCTCAATTCGGAGAGTGGATACGGGGTCAAGCGCCGAGCAGGGCTCGTCCATCAGGATGACCTCCGGCTTCACTGCCAGCACACGTGCAATGCACAGACGCTGCTGTTGTCCTCCCGAGAGGGCTAACCCCGATTTATTGAGATTATCTTTTACCTCATCCCACAAGGCGGCGGCGCGCAGGCTTTTTTCAACTACTTCATCTAGCTTTGTGGTGCGAGACTGTCCCAGCATTTTTGGCCCGAAGGCAACGTTTTCGAATATGGACTTGGGGAAGGGATTGGGATGTTGAAAAACCATGCCCACCCTTTTCCGCAGCTCCACTACATCCACACTATGCTCGTAGATGTTTTGCTTATCCAGCAGCACCTCGCCTTCGACACGGGCGCCGGGGATGATGTCGTTCATACGGTTCAGTGCTCTAAGGAATGTCGATTTGCCGCATCCCGATGGCCCGATTAGCGCGGTTATCTGATGTTCTCTTATATTCAGCGTCACGTTTTTAACGGCGTGCTGTTTTCCGTAGTAGAAGTTAAGTTGTTTCGCCTCTATTTTAGGGTCCATGTCAGGCTCCTCCACGCATCCTCGCCTGGAAACGATAGGAAATCCAGTTGGTAATGGTATTGACGATTAAGACTATTATAATGAGAACCGCCCCTGTAGCCATAGCCTTCTCGAAAGCATTAGTCTCCATAGAGAGGTAGAAAAGGTGCAGCGATAACGTCCGGCCTCCTGAGAATAGCGACGTGGGCATAGCAGAGCTGCCGCCCATTGTAACATAGAGACAGGCGGTCTCTCCCACAATGCGTCCTATGCAAAGTATGAAGCCGGTGATGATGCCGGGCAGCGCTGCGGGCAGGACCACATGCCATATCGCCTGCCATTTCGTGGAGCCCAGCGCTAACGCTGCCTCCCGATGTCCGCGTGGTACTGCTTTGAGCGCTTCCTCCGATGTTCGGATGAGTGTGGGCAGCAGCAGACAGACCAGGGTAAGCGCTCCCGAAAGAAGAGAGAAGCGAAAGTGCAAGGCGGTCACGAAAAGCACAAACCCGAACAAGCCGAAGACGATTGAGGGCACACCTGCCAGCGTCTCCACACCATAGCGGATAATCCGGGTGAGCCAGTTATCCTTGGCGTACTCGGAGAGGTAGATAGCCGCGCCTACGCCGGGGACAACAAGAATGGCAAGAGTTAAGGCAATGAGATAAACGGTGGCTACGATGGTAGTGGAGATGCCTCCTTCGCCGCTCAAACCGCCTTTGGGAGCGGTGAACAGAAAATCCCAGCCGATTTCAGGTAGACCCCGAGCCAGAACATAGCCGATGATGAGGAAAAGGATGAGGACGGTGATGAAACCGCTGCCCCATATCAGCACTATGGCGAGCTTATGCGTCGCTTTTGCATGCATATTTAGGTATGCTCCCTTCCTCTTCTCATAGCTATCAGGGCAAAACTGTTGATTATCATAATCAGGATAAAGAGCACAACTCCAATGGCAAACAGGGCGTTCTCATGTAAGCCACCGGCATAAGTTATCTCCACAGCTATGCCTCCGGCTAAAGTACGTGTTGAGTCCAGCAGCGAGGCGGGTATCTGCACTGCATTGCCGATAACCATTATCATAGCCATGGCTTCTCCGATGGCTCTGCCGATGCCGAGTATTATCGAGGCAACGATGCCGGAGCGCGCCGCCGGAATCAGCACATGGCGGATGGTCTGCCAGTGGGTAGCACCCAGCGCCAGAGAACCCTCTTTATATCTTCGGGGAACCGTCCTTATGCTGTCCTCGCTAATGCTGATGATGGTGGGCAGCACCATTGCCATCAGTACTATAGCCCCTGCCGCCACGCTGTAGCCGGTGCCTCCTATCTGCCGCACTACGGGAACCACCAGGAGCATGCCCACCAGTCCATAGACTACGGATGGGATGCCCACAAGCAGCTCCACGGCGGGTCTCAGGAGATTGCGCACCCTGGCTGGTGCTACCTCTGCCAGCAATACGGCGCAGCCAACACCCAGGGGAATTGCCAAAATCATGGCACCAAGTGTGACCGCGAGGGAGCCCACTATCATGGGCGCGATGCCGAACTTATCCAGAGTGGGACGCCATTCAGTACCGAAGATGAAATCTATCCAGCCAACCTGTTGAAAGGCAGGTAATCCTTCTCGCAGGGTGAATATGGCGATTGCTGCCAGTATTATGAAAGAAATTGAAGCGCAGACCAGCACCAGATACTTGGCGTTACGGTCGACAAAATATCGGGATACTATTCGATACACTGTTACAACCTTTAATAATTTTCCATGTGAGAGTGATTGATTTCAAGGCATTCATTAAAAAGCTAGACCATATAAGAGCTAGCTCACCGGGATATATCCCTCTCCGGCAACTATATTCTGACCTTTCGGACCCAGGCAGAAGTCGATGAATTTCTTGACTAACCCTGTAGGCTGCTCTTTGGTCAGGAAATAGAGAGGTCGCACTATGGGATATGTTCCGTTCTTGGCGTTCTCCACCGTAGCCGCTACCCCATCTATCTCTACTGTCTTTACGGAGTTCTTAATATATCCGAATGAAATAAATCCGATCGCCTGCGTTGTATTAGATACAGCCGTTATTATAGCTCCGTTAAAGGGAAGCAGGATAGCATCGGATTTGATGAGTTCCTTACCCATTACCATTTCCTCAAAAGCGGTTCTGGTACCTGACCCTTCCTCTCGTGCTACAACAAAAATGTCTTTGTTTTCACCGCCAACCTTGCTCCAGTTCGTAATCTTGCCTGCAAAGATTTCTTTCACCTGCTCTCTGGTCAATCCTGTAACGGGGTTGGCGGGATGGATAATAATAGCTATGCCGTCGCGAGCCAGCAAGTGTTTTACCAGATTCGGCTCATCTGCTTTCAGCTCGCGGGAGGCAGCGCCGATATCCACTGTACCGTCGTTGCAGGACTTAATCCCGACGCTGGAGCCGCCGCCCTGAATAACGATGGTTACATCGGGGTTTTCTGCCTTAAACGCTTCAGCCAGCTTTTCTGCAACCGGCTGCACGGTGGTTGAGCCAGCTTCGGTAACAGTATCTGAGAGACCCCCGCTACCACAACCCGCTGTTAGCAAGGACGGCAGAAGTAGACTTGTCACTGCAATAAATAGAAGTCTCTTCAATACCTGTTTCATGGGCAAATTCTATTTTCCTCTGTGGCTATTATCATTGTGCCAGTCCCAAGCTGCAAGATATCTAAGAATTTTCGCCCATACTATAAGGCTAATTACAAGGCACAGCAACTGTTATGCGAATTTTCCGTGAACCTGTCTTTCCTGTATAATATGAGTCGGGAGGTGTCTCATCAAGGTAAGCAATCTGGAGCTTCTGCACTTAAGCGTGCGCGGCGTGGTGCAGGGGGTCGGCTTCAGGCCCTTTGTGTATCAAATCGCCACCAAACACAATCTCAAAGGCTGGGTCTGCAATACCTCGGGCGATGTTAAGATTGAGGTCGAGGGCGAGAGGCGTGCCCTCGATAGATTCCTCGACGACTTGGTGAAGCTGGCACCGCCTCTGGCTCGCCTCGAGGATATAGCTGTAACCAGTCGTCCGCCGCAGGGCTACACCGGCTTTGAGATTCGGCACAGCATCGCCGAAGAGGGCAAATATCAGCTCGTCTCCCCGGATATCGCCACCTGCGAGCCCTGTTTGAAAGAAATTCTTGACCCCAGGGACAGGCGCTATCGCTATCCGTTTACTAATTGCACCAACTGCGGGCCCCGCTTCACCATCATCGAGGATATCCCCTACGACCGCCCCCAGACCACCATGCGCAGCTTCAAGATGTGCCATCAGTGCCAGCAGGAATACGATAATCCGTTAGACCGGCGTTTCCATGCCCAGCCCAACGCTTGTCCCAAATGCGGGCCCAGTTTGAGTCTGGTTGACAGTAACGGCGGCTCGGTTGAAACCGACGATGCGCTCGCTGCTGCCTCCAGATTGCTCAAAGAGGGCAGGATTCTGGCAATCAAAGGTCTGGGAGGCTTTCTCTTAGCCTGCGATGCCACCAATGAAAAGGCGGTCAGGCTGCTCAGGGAACGCAAGAGGCGTCCCTTCAAGCCTCTGGCGATAATGGTCGCTACTCTGGATGAAGCTAGGAGGCATTGTCAGGTATCAGAAAAAGAAGAGGAATTGCTGACCTCTGCGCAGTGTCCCATAGTGCTGCTGAAGCGAAACAAGGAATCGACGGTATCTCCCTCGGTAGCGCCCAATCTCAAATATCTTGGCGTCATGCTCCCTTACACACCGTTGCACCACATACTGCTCGGAGAAACCGCGCTGCCTCTGGTGATGACCAGCGGCAATCTCAGCGAGGAGCCTATCGCGAAGGACAACGATGAGGCATTGCGCAGGCTAAAAGGCATCGCCGATTATTTTCTGCTGCACAATCGGGATATATATTCCCGCTACGATGACAGCGTTGCCATAGTTGAATTGGACAAACCACAGATTGTGAGGCGGGCTCGTGCTTATGCCCCTTATCCGGTGCATCTACTCTTTCCATCGAAGCAGGTGCTCGCCTGTGGCGCTGAACTCAAAAACACCTTTTGCCTGACTAAGGACAACTACGCCTTCGTCAGCCAGCATATAGGCGATCTTGAGAATCTGGAGACCATGGAGCATTTCGAGACTACGCTCGAACTCTATAAGAAGCTGTTCCGCATCGAGCCTGAGGTAGTGGCTTATGACATGCACCCCGAGTACCTGTCTACCAAGTACGCCAGGGCACTGGCTGAGCAGCGCAAAGACCTTAGATTCGTGCCTGTCCAGCATCATCATGCCCACATAGTGAGCTGCATGGTGGAGAACGGGGTGGATAGCCCTGTTATAGGTATTTCCTTCGATGGGACGGGCTACGGCACGGATGGGCACATCTGGGGTGGCGAATTTCTCATTGCTGACTATAAGGGTTTCGAGAGGGCAGGACACCTGGAGTATGTACCCATGCCCGGGGGCGCGGTAGCCATCGAGCGACCCTACCGCATGGCTGTCAGCTATCTGCTCACCCTTTTAGGCAAGGATGCATTGACGCCTGATTTAACCTTCCTGAAGAAAGTGAGCAAAGATGAGATAGCGCTCATTAAAACGCAACTGGATAAAAAGATTAACTCGCCGCTCACGTCAAGCAGCGGCAGGTTGTTCGATGCGGTATCTGCCCTGATAGGAATCAGGGGCAGGATAGATTACGAGGCTCAGGCAGCAATCGAGATGGAGATGGCTGCTGATGAAGGTGAGCGCGGCAGTTACAGGTTTGCCATCGTTGAGCAAGATGGCGTGAGTGTCGTTCACCTTAAAGAACTATTCAGCGACATACTTAGCGACCTTAAAGAAAATGTGCCTCAGGCTAAGATAGCGATGAAATTCCATCGCACCATGGCGGATATGATTGTGCAGATGTCTCAGTGGCTATCCTGGAGAAGCGGCATCAGGAAGGTGGCTTTGAGCGGCGGCGTATTCCAGAACAGGCTGTTGCTGAGGCTGACAGCGGATGCTCTCGGGAAGGCGGGTTTTGAAGTCCTTACGCATTCGCAGGTGCCCACAAATGATGGTGGGGTATCTCTGGGACAGGCTGTCATAGCGAATTTTGTAGTTACAGAGTGACTGAGTTAAAAATGTCATTGCGGGCATATATGCCCATTGCGAGGAGTCCGCCTCTGGCGGGCGACGTGGCAATCTCCGCGTGCTCGAGAATCATGCGGGCACGGTGAGATTGCTTCGCTTCGCTCGCAATGACATTAACAAAGGTGGAAGGGGATACGAAACATGTGCTTGGCAATTCCGGCGCGGGTGAAGTCGATACAAGGCGTAGAAGCCGAAGTCGAGATAGGCGGCGTGAGCCGCAAAGCCAGCATTATGCTCACGCCCGAGGCTAAGGTGGGCGACTATGTGCTGCTGCACACCGGCTACGCTATAAATGTCATCGATGAGGAAGAAGCCGAGGAGACCCTCAAGCTGTTCGAGGAGATAGCCGAGGCAGAAGCTAAGGAAACCAGGTAATTTGAAGAATACGTGACAAAAATGAAATTTATTGAAGAATATCGGGACGCTGAGTTAGGTAAGAAGCTGATAGCGAGGATTCATCAGAGGTCGACAAAGCCGGCGCGTCTTATGGAGTTCTGCGGCGGTCACACCGTAAGCATCGCCAAGCATGGCATACGCCAGCTTCTGCCGCCAACCGTAACCATGCTTTCCGGACCGGGCTGCCCTGTCTGTGTAACTGCCAGCGCAGATCTGGACAAAGCTATCGCCCTGGCGAGACTGCCCGGCGTCATCATTACCACCTTCGGCGATATGATTAAGGTGCCGGCGAGCCGCTCCAGCCTGCAGCAGGTGAAAGCCGAGGGCGGCGATATCAGGATAGTCTATTCCACGCTCGACGCTCTCAAGATAGCTCAGGAAAACCCCTCGAAATCGGTTGTTTTCATCGGCATCGGCTTCGAGACCACCGCTCCCACTGTTGCCGCCTCGATACTTCAGGCGCAGCAGCAGAAGATAGATAACTATTATGTGCTCTCTTTGCACAAGATTTGCCCCCCTGTGGTGAAGGCGCTTCTCGATTCCGGCGAGGTGAAGCTGGACGGCATCGTCTGTCCGGGACATGTCAGCGCTATCATAGGCTCGCATCCCTATGAGTTTATTCCCCGGGATTACGGCATAGCCTGCGTCATATCCGGCTTCGAGCCTCTGGATATTTTGCAGTGCGTGGATATGCTGGTGGCGCAGATTGAGAGCGGTCAGCCGACAGTGGAGATAGCCTACAAGCGCGGAGTGAAGCCCGAAGGCAACAAGATAGCACTCGAACTGATGGACAGGGTCTTTGAGGTATGCGATGGCAACTGGCGCGGTATCGGGACTGTCCCCGGCAGCGGTCTCAGACTGAGAAAAAAGTATCAGCGTTACGATGCCGAGCGCAACTTCGAGTTTTACCCCGGCGAGCCCGTAGAGCCTAAAGGGTGCATCTGCGGAGACATCCTCCGCGCCGTGAAAACGCCTCCGGACTGCAAGCTGTTCCGCAAGGTGTGCAACCCCGAGCACCCCGTGGGGCCGTGTATGGTCTCCTCCGAAGGAAGCTGCGCCGCCTATTATCAGTATGGAGAGGGCTATGGAAGATAAGATTCTGCTGGCTCACGGTAGCGGCGGCAAGCTCAGCCACGACCTGGTGAAGCAGAACTTCCTTCCCCTTTTCGATAATGCCTTTCTCAACAAGCTGGACGACTCCGCGGTTTTCGAGTTGCAGGGGCGCCTTGCCTTTACCACCGACAGCTATGTGGTCAATCCCATCTTCTTCCCCGGCGGCGATATCGGCAAGCTGGCGGTCTGTGGCACGGTGAACGACCTTTCCATGATGGGCGCGGTTCCCAAGTATCTGAGCATAGGTCTGATTATCGAGGAAGGTCTCCTCATGTCCGAGTTGAAACGTGTGATGGACTCGATGAGGAAGGCGGCTCAGGAAGCCGCGGTGAAAATAGTTACCGGCGATACCAAGGTGGTAAACAAAGGCGGCGCCGACAGGCTGTTCATCAATAGCTCCGGCGTGGGGGTTATCCCGCAGGGCGTGGATATCTCAGGCTCTAATGCCAGGGTGGGAGACAAGGTAATCCTCAGCGGCTCAATCGGCGACCACGGCATCGCCGTAATCAGCCAGCGCGAGGGGCTGCAATTCTCCTCTTCGGTCAAAAGCGACTGCGCTCCCCTGAACAGACTGGTGGCGGAGATGTTAGCCAGCGGCGCCGGGATACACTGCATGCGCGACCCCACCAGGGGAGGTCTTGCCAGCACACTCAACGAGTTCGCTTCAAGCTCCAATGCGGGCATCAGGATTTATGAGCAGAGCCTTCCAGTGCATGAGGGCGTGCAGGCTGCCTGCGAAATGCTGGGTTTCGATCCCTTGTATGTGGCTAACGAGGGCAAGCTGGTGGCGGTGGTGGCAGCGAAGGTGGCGGAGAAACTTATTGACATAATGCATAAGAACAAATATGGCAAAGAGGCGGCTATCATCGGCGAGGTGGTCCCGGAGCACCCGGGGCGGGTAGTGATGAAGACCCGCATGGGCGCCTCCCGCATTGTGGATATGCTGGTGGGCGAGCAACTGCCACGGATTTGCTAGTCAGTCGAGGGTTCTGGCACATGGCGATTAAAAAACCCAAACCGACCTTTCTGTGTAACTTCTGTGAGTACGATTGGCGTGGCTGCCATAATCCCAGACGACCCAATGTCACGGCGGAAGAGGGCTGTAAGGATTTCTGGCGTAAAGGCAAGAAGCGGGAACCCAAGCTGGAGAAGTTGAACGACGCCTGGGTTGAGGGGCTGGATCTGTCAGGGCTGGGCAAGAAAAGGAAGCCCAGGAAGTGAGATTGCTAAATACCTCCGCCGCAGCAGGGCTGGCCCGGGTAGAGATAACCGCAAGCCATGCCGATAAGGTCGAAGCCGTGGTCGGACCTTATCTCCCCTAAATCCATGCCGCATCTCGGGCAGTTCACTTGTTCTAAAAGCTTGCTGTCTGGTTCCACCCGTGACTCAAGGACAAGCGTCATATTGCAGTTAGGGCAGTACACCCAGCTATAATCCAGTTCCATATCCACCCCTGGTCGTGCTTCAGGCTTCCTCGGAAGCCGGATGTGAGATTAGAATCCCGGTAATCATTATACAATATCAAATCCATGTTTTGCCTGCGGCAGTGCCTGACTGGTTCAGTGTATTTAGTATTAACGAAGCGAACAGGGTTATTGTAATAATGTGATAAAATATACACCTAAAACAATAAATAGATGAATCTCGCCTCTCCGCCCAACCATTAGAGAGAGGATGGGGCATGACGGAACGTAGGTGTGAATTCAAATACGAGCCTGATGAGAAAGGGGCTAAGGTTGTGAATAGGTCAGGGCGAAGAAATTTTATGTCTTTTTCGGTGTTAATAGGGCTGGAGATAATACTGCTGGGCGTTGTCCTGTTTCTCTGGGCGCAGGACATATTATCCGATAAAGAAACGCTGGCTTATTTCTTGCTCGGGCTGGGTGGGATTTTCCTACTTGACGCAATAGCGCGATACGCCCGTTTGGGACCCCGCTCATTAATGTGGTGCCGTATCACCGTCAGTCTGGTACTTCTCTCCGCAGGCGGTGCCGTTCTTGGCGGCATTGGTACCTGGTGGCCCCTAATTATTATCTTAATAGGTGCAGCATTGCTATTGAACTCTTTGCTGACGTTCTTCAGAAGGGGATAACTTAAGGAGGTTTTTAAGAATCTTTTGACCGTTGCTATTTAGCGCGGTTACAACTGGCTCAGGAAAAGTATCACCGGTTATTTGATTGGTGAATCTAAAGGGGGTAGCTTGAGATTGAAATTTACAGACTGCCCCCTTTCAATTTAGCTTTCCATAATGGTTATTGTTATTATGGTATCGCCTTTGAATGGTGGGTTCTGCAGCGGGTTCCTGGGGGTGAGGCTCAGCAGCACATCCATGCCGCTTGTCAGTTGACCGAACACCGAGTGCTTACCATCCAGATAGTGCTGTGGTGCGTAGGTGATAAAGAACTGACAGCCGTTGGTGTTTGTGCCGGCGCCGGCATTTGCCATCGATAGAGCGCCTGTTACATGTGTATGCTGGCTGAACTCATCGGCAAAGAAATAGCCGGGCCAGCCTGCGCCTGTTCCTGTTGGGTCGCCCCCCTGTGCCATGAAATCAGTAATCACGCGGTGAAATGTGCAGCCGTCGTAGAATCCTTCACGGGCTAGGAAAACGAAGTTGTTGACGGTAACGGGCACATCGTCATCGAAAAGCTCCAGCGTGATATCTCCCTTCTCGGTTACGATGATGGCGGTGTACTTTTTACTCTGGTCGATTATCATCGGTGGCGGTGCAGAGTAAAGCCGGGGCGTTTTGACTGGTGTAGGCGTGACTTTAACGGTTGGTGTCGGGGTCGGCTTAGCAATCGGCGTGGCCGTTGGTGACTCTGTAGAGCCGCAGCCTCCGATCAGCAAAGCCAGAATAACCAGAAAAGAAACAAGACAGCTTTTCATCGTGCTCACCTCTGGTAGAAAGAATAAATTGAATGAAGCTCTCTGTCAATGTAGTAACGAATTTATTCCCCCTCTTTAATGGATGAAATTTCTGTATTCACCCGTTTAACATTCGCACCGAACATTATTCCATCAATTCTCTGTAACATTTTTTTAACTCCTTCGTATCATATATGCAGCAAGGGAAAATAATAAAAGGAAGGAGGTGCTATTGTGAGAAGAATCGCCAAGGTGTTAGGAATAGGCATGGTGCTGACTGCCCTTCTTGCAGTCTCCATCACGGGTGCTGCCCTGGCGGCAGGCGGCAATACTGCTGATAACGATTGTGTTCCCAACCTGTATGAATCCCCTGGCCCTCATGGAGCACAAAACGGTATTGCCCTCTTGGCTGACAGCGATGTTGCCGGTAACGGCAACCAGGGGGAAGAGTGTCCCTACAACGACTGCGTTCCCAACTTCTATAACTGGGACCATAATTACGAATCCCCCGGCCCGCATGGAAACGGTACTGCGCTCGCGGCAGGCAGCGATGCTACCGATAACGGCAACCAGGGGGAAGAATGTCCCTGTGGCGACTGCGTTCCCAACGCATACAACTGGGATTACAGCTATCAATCCCCCGGTCCGAATGGAGCACAAAACGGTAAAGTATCATGACTGAAGGAGTGCTGGCAATGAAAAAGACCTTCTTCGTTCTACTGGTTGTAGCTGCACTGGTGACAGCTGCTACATCCACAGTTTTTGCCGGCGGCGATCAGGTTCGTGGAGACAACGGACAGGGCGCTGTGAATCAGGTACAGGTAATGGATCCGCCGCCTTTCCAACCTTAAGCTGCCGCAACTGCTAATTGTTCATGAAGGCAACTAAACAACAGGAGGAGATCATATGATCTCCTCCTGTTGTTTGTCTATGCCACCTATTTGAAGTCGAGGTTCGGTTAATGCTTTGGAGAAGGAATAGTAGTAGGTCCCGCCCCAATTCCTCCGCCGGTGCTTGTGCCGTTGCCAGACCCAGGCTCATTGCCTCCGTCTGCATTACCTCCGTTACCTGGAGAAGGAGTAACACCCAAGCCTGCCCCGCTTCCACCGTCGGTGCCTGTACCACCGCCTGATTCGGTCCCATTGCCGCTATCTATATTCCCTCCGGTCCCCGGTGTAGGAGACACGGTATGATTAGGTGTCCCGCTGCCCGTATTTCCGCTTCCCCCGGTATCCTGAGGATTATTAGTCTGGCTGCCTTGTCCGGTGGTAGCCCCGCCACCATTGCCTGAAGGGGAGCCTCCCTGACCCGTGCCGGAATCACCCTGGTTTTGATGTCCGTGGCGTGCTTGTGTCTGGAATTGCAGAGTCGCCTGACGGCAGGCTTCGACGCTATTTCGGTATTCTTGAGGAATCAGCTGAGAAATGCTGTCGATAGTATTCAGGTAGCCTGAAAGTGCTGCCAGGCTTAATTGCTCAATTTCTGTATCGTTGTTGTTCTGGGACTGAGCATCTAGCAAGATTCGCTCTCCAAGTTGATTGAATTCGCGATATTGGAGCAGTACTACTTCCATTACTTGATAGTTACCACTTTCAGCTTTAGTCTGGGCTCGATGTAGTCTATTCTGCATAGCAGCAAGGTTAATCTGGGCTGCTTCCACATTGTTTTGTTGCGCCAACATTGTGAGTAATCGTACCTGCTCAGTGATGCATAAAGTGCTTGCTTCTCTGACCGGTTCCGGATGGGCGGGAGCAGCATCTATGGCATTGTCACAGAAGCCCAGTTGATTCCGCATCTCCTCCAGAGCCCCCTTAAGCAGGGTACACCGGGTTGAAGCGCTGGTTACGTTGCGAATTTGCTCAGTGGCAGCATCCAGATTACCCCGGTATCCGTTCACAGCTAGCTGTGCTCTTTCCCGGTTGCTGAAAGCAAGCCTGCTCATCTCTTCCAGACGGGTCTGGGCAAATTGCAGATTCAACTCAGCTTTGGCAGCACTACCGTCGGCAAAGAATAGCCTGACATCTTCGACCCCTCTCTTCACTGAATAGAGCAGCTCTCCGGGCAGGCTGTCCTGAGCGGCATACACCGTTCCGCCGCCGACCATCGATACCACTATAAGCGCGACCAGTACATAGGCAACAACCCTTGCCCAGGCAAAGCGCCGGGGTATGCCAAAGTTGAAAACATCTGTAAGCGAACGTGATTTTTCAGTTTCGTCAGCCCTTATTTGCTGCAATAACCTCGCTTTAGCAGCCTGTTTGTAGCTGCCTTCCAGTTCCATAAATGGAGGTCCCTGTATATTCAACGCCAAATTAAGCAGAGGTTCGAGCTCGCTGCGTCTGGATGGATAGCGATTCAGGCATTCAGCCAGAGTAGCCCTGCCTGATTTTATATCCTTTATGCATTCGGTCAGTATTATTTCTATCTTTTCCAACTCAGACCTCTACTTTATCCAGGATTTCACGCATCCTCTTTAAAGCCCTGTGCATAATTACTCTGATATTCCCCTCGGTTTTGTTTAAGGCTGCTGCGATTTCACTATATTCGAAACCTTCGATGAAACTCATCAATATGACCTGCTGTTGCTCCTCAGGAAGCTGAAGAATCGCTCTCCGCACTTGCTGCTGAGTAAATTTGGCTTCGACCAATTCTTGAGGGCCTTTACCACGATCTTCCATAACTATTTCATTATCGAGATAGGAATGATATTTCTTTGTTCTATAGTAATCGATTACCCGATTGTGAGCGATGGTAAAAAGCCAGCTCAAAAAAGAAGCCTTGTTCCGCTGGAACCGGGGTAATCCATGCCATGCTTTTAGAAACACCTCCTGGGTCAAATCGCGGGCATCTTCGACGTTGCTCGTCCTGTAGTAAATATGGCGGTAAATCCGGTCAGCATAGATATCGTAAAGGCGTCCGAAAGCCTCGGTATCACCGCCGGTAGCCTTGGCAACTATAGATTCCACTTCAAGGTTTAATTGAGGATTGCTACGGTCGCTTTTATGCAATTGCTTTCCATAACCTATTACGAATTACATGGCAAATTGTTACACGGTTGCTATCAAGTCTCTGCTCCAGACATGAACTCAATACCATGATACCACAAGGGTTTTCGGTATGTGAAATACTCCGATTTCGGTAGTTAAACGCCAAGGTTTTGAATGGGAAGATACGACAGGTTAGGGTCTGATGTGAACTATTCGGTTTCATGCCGACTGTGTTATTTAGTCAAGGAGCATTCTGTGAGTATTAATAGACATAAGGATTGACAACAGGTATAATCTGAATGAAGGGAGCGGTTAGGTCCCGGTGGGCTTCGCGGGCTTCAAACCCGTTGAGGGGCATTAAAAGTGTCCTTGGTGGGTTCGACCCCCATCCGCTCCCGCCATTGCTTCTTTTCGATTTTCGCCTCACTAAAAGCTCAGGACACAGACCTAGGCGTGACTTCTACGATAAACTCCGTCGGGCAACCACTTATGATTTCGGCAGCCTCGTCATATCTGCGCTATTGCTTAAACAAGTATTAAGAATAAGAGCGCTTGACACGACTCCCCCACAGGTATAGAATGCATTCTCTAATTCATAATTAGCTAAGAAATCAGTGTTTGGCGTTTCTTAGTGGGGAGGTAGTAAAACATGAGATTAGCTACTTTCAACGTCGAGAACATGTTCGAGCGCGCTAAGGCAATGAATCTCGATACCTGGGCGGATGGTAAGACAGTGCTGGAAGATTTCAAGCAACTGAACGAGTTAATTCAGGAGCCGAAATACACTGAAGAAATCAAGTCAAAGTTGCTCGAAATCATGGGCTGTCATAAGGGATTGCTCACAAAGGGGGAGAGCGAGTTTATCCTCCTTCGTGATATTCGCGGCAAGTTCCTTTACAGACCCAAGAAGAAACCTGTCGAAATCGCTGCTGAAGGGCGAGGGGACTGGATTGGCTGGTTCGAGCTTGTGAAAGAGCCTGTCAAAGAGACCACTACTGAGAACCTAGCCCGCGTAATGGGTTTGTTGAATGCAGATGCGATGTGTGTAATTGAGGCAGAAAATCGTATCAGCCTTAAACGCTTTAGCGAGGATGTGCTGTCGAAAGTCAATGTAGCTCCCTTCGACCACATCATGCTCATCGATGGCAATGATGACCGCGGCATAGATGTTGGCATCATGTCCAAGCAGGGATACGAAATCGTTCGGATGCTCAGCCATGTGGACGACAAGGATAGCACGGGCACAATCTTTAGCCGGGATTGTGCCGAGTACGAGATCAAGACTGCAAAAGGCAACACATTGCTGTTGCTGGTTAACCACTTCAAGAGCAAGGGCTACGGTAAGCCCGCGGAATCGGCGGCGAAACGGCTCCGTCAAGCCAAACGCGTGCGGGAGATATACGGTGAGCGTATCGATGACGGCTATGACTACATCGCGGTGGTCGGTGATCTTAATGAAATCCCGGATGAGTATCCAATGGACCCATTGATCCGAGAAGGCTCAACCCTAACAGACATCATGGTGCATCCTAAATTTAAAGGAGACGGGCGACAGGGAACGCATGGCAACGGTACCAAGTCCGGTAAGCTTGACTACATTCTCATGTCTCCCGAACTCTCGGCAAAGGTGACGAAAGGCGGAATCGAACGTCGGGGTGTATGGGGAGGTAAAAACGGCACGCTATTTCCGCATTTACCGACTATTAAAGTAGAAAAAGATGCTGCGTCCGACCATGCTGCTTTATGGGTCGATCTGGACATCTGACATATTTTTCTTGGTAGAAAGAATAAATTGAGGGGCATTAAAAGTGTCCTTGGTGGGTTCGACCCCCATCCGCTCCCGCCAAATTATGTACTTCCTGAGCCCAGAACCCGCTCGTCTCCCACACGGCGGGTTATTTTTTCCTGGTCGAGATGCTCCAGAAGAGCCTGAGCGTACTTACGACTGGTGTTTAGCATGTCCCGCGTCTCAGCCAGGGTTATTTTGCCCTTTGTTTTGATGTGGGAGACTACTTTCCTCACCATCTCATCGTAAGCCGCGGCGGCGAACACCACATTGTCGCTCACCTTAACTACGCGGCGCTGTTTTATTAGAAGGTTCATCAGCTCGGGCTCTAGCATGATGTCGCCGGGCGGCGCATAGGGATTCTGAGTCAGTGCTCTGAGGAAAGCATCTATTTTTATCTGCTGTTCTTTATTCAACTGTATCTGGTGAGAAGGCAGGCGGACAAAAGCGCCCTCCTCTTTAAGCGTTCCCTCCTCGCGAAGCCTGCTTAAAACGGGCGCAGAGGCTGCGGCTGCCAGTTGCAGTTTGTTCATCAGCTCTCCGCGCGGCATGCCCTCTCTGGTGGGGAATTTGCGATGATAATCCTGCGCTATGGCTGCGGCTCGTTCCGACAGGCTTGTCCAGCCGGCGGCGCTGAAGAGGAAGCGGTGCTCCCCTGCGCCAATGGCTACTACTTGTTGCCCCTTAATCAGAGCCTCAATAGCAGGCGTAGCCTCAGCGGGAGGGAGTCCGCTATTGCGCACCAGCGCACCCGGCTCCTGAGGCTGATTTTTCTCCAGCGTAGCTATAAGTATCTCCTGCGCCGACCCCTTTTCTTTGCTCTCCAGGCTCCGGATGATGGCGTCGCGGTAGCGCTTGTATCTCGTGGTGCGTGTTTCCACAATCTCGCCGCCGCCTAGAGTATCCTGCGGCGAGCGTATTACGAAGCGGTCGCCTTTCACTATCGCTACCGGTTCATCCAGCAGGAGCTGTGCCCAGGAGGTCTCCCCCGGTTTAAGCTCCTCCTTCTCCAGCAGGCGCACCTTTGCCATGGCTTCGGCAGTGCCGGTATGGAAGCTGACTGTGGTGTTGTGCTTGAGGGGATGGCGCAGGTAGGGCAGCAGCTTGAGCCTTACGTTCAGCATGGTTGACGGGGCGAGCCATCCGGGATTGGTCAGCACATCGCCTCGCTTAAGCTGACTGGTGGCAATGCCCACCAGATTGGCGGCAACACGGCTGCCTGGAGCAGCGGTGTCTATATGCGTCTTATGGGTTTGCAAGCCGCGCAGGCGCGATTTCAAGCCCGCTGGCACTATCTCCACCTCTTGACCGGCGTGAAGCGAGCCGTCTATCAATGTGCCGGTGACCACTGTCCCCGAGCCGGCTATGGTGAAGACACGGTCAACGGGCAGCCTGGGCCTGCCGGTGTCCTTCTTGGGCTGCATCGAATTCAGCATCAGGTCTATGGCGGCAAGCAGCTCGGGCAAGCCTTCCCTGGTTATGGCGGATACGGCTATCATGGGAGAACCTGCCAGAGCTGTGGGAGCTATCAGCTCTTCTATGTCCATTTTGACCAGTTGCAGCCATTCTTCGTCCACCAGGTCTTTCTTGGTGACGACCACTATGCCCTTCTTTATTCCGTACAAGTCCAGAATGGCGAGATGTTCTCTGGTCTGGGGCATCACGCCTTCGTTAGCTGCGACGATGAGCAGGGCGAGGTCGATTCCGCCCACGCCGGCGAGCATGTTTTTGATGAAATGCTCGTGCCCGGGGACATCGACAATGCCGACCTCTCGTCCGCCGGGAAGCTTCAACCATGCGAAGCCGAGGTCGATGGTCATGCCCCGTTCCTTTTCCTCGCGCAGTCTATCGGGGTCGATGCCGGTGATGGCTTGAATTAACGCTGACTTGCCATGGTCAACGTGACCTGCAGTGCCGAGCACAAACATTAGGTCTTGCCCTTTGTCTGCAATTTGTTAGCGGCGCTGCGGAGTGCCTGGATAACAACAGGGTCTTCTTCGGGCAGAACGGAGCGCGGGTCGAGCAGCAGGACGTTCTCGCTGATGCGTCCTATCACTGGCGGCTGTTGAGACCGCATTATCCCGGCTAACATCTGCGCTGGCCCGTGTTCCTTTGTGGTCTTGCTCTGTTTTCCGATGGCGACAAGCCTGGTGGGCAGCGTGTCTCCGGGAAGGCTGCCTCCGCCTATCATGCTTTCACCGTCTATGACGCGAGCCTGCTCGCCGAACTCCTGCGCCCAGACCCTGGCTCTTCTTTCAATCTCGGGGAGCGGCGCTGCAATCATGCGCCATACCGGAATCACTTTCAGCGCCTCGTCTTTCAGGTAGTGAATCAGGGTGGCAGCCAGACCTGCCAGCCTGATTTTATCGATGCGCACCGCCCTTGCCATGGGGTGTTTTTTTAATTTGTCCACGAGTTGTTTTTTACCTGCTATGATGCCTGCCTGAGGACCTCCCAGTAGCTTGTCACCTGAAAAAAAGGCAAGCCCCACACCCAGGGCGACGCTTTTCTGCACCATAGGCTCGGGGTCGAGTCCGAATTGCGTGGTATCCAGCAGACAGCCGCTGCCTAAGTCGTCGAAAACAGGTATGCCGCGTTTGTTGCCCAGCGCTACCAGTTCCTCCAGGGTTGCCATCTCTGCGAAGCCGACCACTTTGAAGTTGCTGGAGTGAACGCGAAGCAGGGCTGCGGTATGGGGCGTGATCGCCTGCTCGAAATCGGCAGCGTAGGTGCAATTAGTGGTGCCCACCTCGACAAGCTTCGCCCCGCTTTGTTTCATTACCTCGGGTACGCGGAAGCCGCCGCCGATCTCCACAGCCTGGCCGCGGGAGACAATTACCTCTTTCTTTCTTGCCAGCGCAGTGAGACCCAATAGCACAGCCGATGCGTTGTTATTTACCACGAGCGCCGCCTCCGCGCCGGTCATTTGGCAGAGGAGCTGTTCGATATGAACGTTGCGGTGACCTCGCGTTCCGCCACCGAGGTCGAATTCGAGGTCGCAGTAGCCTTTCGAGGCTTCGTCCATAGCTGCTATAGTCTCCTGGCTCAACGGAGCGCGTCCCAGATTGGTGTGCAGGATTACGCCGGTGGCGTTTATCAGATAGCGCGGTCCGGGCGACGCCAGCTGCTGAACGCGCTGGCAAATAGATTCTATGATTTCCTCTGTGGAAGGGGAGGGCTTATCCTGAGAAATCAGGTGGCGGGCGTGTTCCAGACGCTGGCGGATGATATCCACCAGCAGGTCGTGGGGATACGAATCTCCGAGTTGCTTGATTCTGCTGTCGGAAAGCAGCTTGTCTACGCCGGGCAGGCTACGAAATTTATTTTCCATATCAGCCTCTACAAGATTTTAAGCGCAAGAATATCTTAGCACAAGTGCCGGGGAAAACTAAACAGGAGTTGATTGAATTTACAGCTTAAGAGATGGGAAGCGTTTTAAAGATAAATGACGTCTTCGGGACGGTCGAGAGCCAGGAACAGCAGCATATATTCCTTGAGATGGCGGGTGATTAGGAAGTTATTCTTTACATGCTCCTTGCCGTTTTTGCCCAGCCATCTGGCATATTCCGGATTTCCCAGAAGCTGTCTGATGGCATAGGCAGTGCCTTCGATGCCGTGGGACAGCAGACCTGTGAACTTGTTCTGCACCTGCAACGGTATTCCACCCACAGCGGAAGCCACCACAGCCTTCTCTTTCCACAGGGCTTCGCTTACGGTAAGGGCGAAGCCTTCCTTCAGCGACTTCTGCAGCACAATGGCGGCAGCTCTCTGCAAAGCATTTATCTCGATATCGCTGCCGGGTGGTATTAGCAGCACATGGATGTCGGGGTCGTTCCCCGCTCTTTCCATTACCTCCGCCAGAACCTTATCCGACTCGGGGTCGTCGGTAGCTGTGCCCCCGGCCAGTACCAGCCTGCAGGCTATGCTTCTCTTCACCTGTCGAAAAGCTTGAATCACCCCCACGGGGTCTTTGAGGTAGTCGAAGCGTGATACCTGCAGAATTATGGGTTTATCGCCGGGTATTTTATATTTGGCAAGAACGGCGTCAACGGTATCCCGACTGAGCTCTCTATTTTTATCGCTCAGCGGGTCGATGGACGGAGAGATAAGGAATTGTCTGATAGGTAGCGAACGGGAAAAAGCCGGAGCGGAGAACACCGACGCATCGTACTGCAATACCCACGGCTGAAGGAAGCTCCACACCTCCTCGTTGGGTTTGGAGACATCGATATGGCATCTCCATATCCATTTTTTGCCCAGCTCCTTTTTCCTCTCTACCAGGGCTACGGGCTGGGGGTCATGCACAAAGATGATATCTCCAACGAGGTTATGCTCCTCGATGTTTTTCCGGCTCGTTTCGTTGAATATAGAGATGTCCTGCTGCGTGAACGGGTCCGGCCTGCCGTGGAGGGTGTTATGTATCTTCTTGGTTACCTCGAAAAATGGCATATCTCCCTTTATGACGCTCCAGCGGGCATCGACGCCTAGCTCCGTGAGCAAAGGCACCATCCGCTGCAAAATCTCCGCCACGCCTCCGCCGGAGAAGGTGGAGTTGATATTCTGGATGACCCTGCCCGAGAGCCTTTTAGCCAGCAGCCTCAAGTCGTCGATTACGTTTTTGCCTACTATAGGCTCGTAATCAGGCAGCTTTACTGAAGGCGTTTTTCGATAAGCTGTATCAGTTGTGATTTTGTTCCCTCCAGCGTGAAGGTATAAGGGTCGAATCTGGCTATCTCGCCTGCCAGCTCCGGTTCGTCCAGGCTTTGCTCCAGCCATAATGAGAAATCGTTTGTTGCTCTTTGCAGCCTTAATCTCGACTCGAAGATATGGAAGTACAGGGAACCCAGACTCAGCTTGCGCAGAGATTCGAGAAACTCCCTGAGGTCGCGGGCTATATAAGGCGTGGGTAAAATGACGCTCACCGACTTGATGAAATGGAACTCCCGTCCTTCCGGTGCCTGGCGGGATTCACTCCCTTGAGCGAGGCATTCCTCCATTACATTGACCAGCCTTTCTCGCAGTGCACTCAGACCGGGAAACTCAAAGGCATCGACCGAAGCCAGCCTTTCGCCCAGGACCACATCCCCTAAAACATCGCTGACCCATAAAGCGAAGTCGTTTGCCGGCTCGGGCGTAAGGTAGTGGTGCTCTTCCAGAAAGTTGTGGGTATGATAGTACACAATCGAATCCGGGGCATTTTTGAGAATATCGGTCAGCTCTCTGAGATTTCTCGCCTTGAGTCCGGTAAGCTCTTTAAGGTGCAGTCTATCGTAAAATCGGAAAGACTCTTTTGCTTTTTTAATCGGTCTGCCGTAATTGATGACGGTGGACTGGATCAGTTTGCGATTGGGAACAAAAATTGTGCTACGGTCCAGTCCTTCGATTTGCGTCATTCTCCAGTCAATCGCCTTGACATAGCCTTCCTCTCCTGTCTCCAGCTTTATATAGTCTCCCACTTTTACCTGTTCCGTGGTATTGAGCTGGAATCCTGCCAGGAGATTGGGGAGGGTTTCTCGAAATGCCAGCGCGGCGATTAGCACTATCAGCGCGACGACCAGCAGGATGGGGCTGGTGGGAACACCCCAGATTTCCAGCAATAACAGGATTCCGATAACTATAATAATTGCTCTGGCGATTGTACCGGTCAGTTTTATGATGTGCCGGGGAAGCTGGAATTTTTCACCGTACATCGGGATGAGTTGGTTTGCCAGATTAAACCCGGTGAGGGCAAGTGAGAGCACCAGAAGCGTCCATAAGCCATCGCCGCCCAGGCTTTTCCAGCGCGCAGTCATCGGGGAAACCGCGATGCCCAGCGCAGCGCTGATTGTAATGCACCATAATACTGAGGCGCCTTGTGTCGCCTGAAGCAGTATGTCGTCCCCCTGCCACTCGGTTCTCTTAGCCCAGCTGATTAGAGACCTGTAGGAAACCCGTCTCAGCCAGAGTGTGGCGATAAGCGCTGCTGCGAAAACTGCAACAGGGACGACTATATCCGGCCAGCTTATGGCTTCGTTCATAAGTTATCCTTCAAAGCGATACCGCGTATCATCCTCAGTAATTGTCCGACCTCGGCAGGAGATTTGAGATAGTAATCTGCTGCCGAATTAGTGTTCTCTTCACCTACATAAATGGAGATGCCGTCTTGCTTTCGCACAACTTTGAAGCCGTCTTCATCGGTTGTATCGTCGCCCAGAAATACGGGCAATACCACTGCTTTGGTCTTCGGTTTACCGTACTTATCGATAAGAAGAGCTATAGCCTTTCCCTTGTTCCAGTCCACTCCCGGCCTTACCTCGTAGACCTTTTTGCCGGAAGTAACTATCACTTTCCCCAGAGACCGCGCAGTGGCGATGACCCTCTCGAGTATATTATCGACCTCTTCCGCTTTTCCCTCCTCCACAGAGCGGTAATGGACGCTCAGGGTGAGACCCTTATCCTCCACGCGTACCCCCCGGACTGTTGCCATAGCCTTAGTCAACACTCGGGTCATCAAATTGAATACAGGTCTCATCTCCTCTGCAATGGGATTGATAAAATAGATGTCCGGCCCTTCTATCTCAAGTCCATGATTGCCGGCGTATACCAGATCCTTTATCCCTACCCTTCGTTTTAAATCATCCAGCGCTCTGCCGCTTATTACACCTACTGTGAAACGGCGTTGATTTGCCAGCTCCTGGAGCACCTGCTTCGTGTCTTGAGGCAAATACGCTGCTTCAGGGCTCTCCACTATAGGTGTGAGCGTGCCGTCATAGTCGCAAAGAAGCAGCACGCGGCTCGCTGCTCTGAGTTGCTTTTCGATATCCTGCCATACTGAAAGCAGATGTATCACTTATTAATCCCCGGAATT
>VGNW01000002.1 GCA_016865955.1 Chloroflexota bacterium
AAGAAATTGCAAAATGCAAAATGAAAAGTGCAAAGTGAAAAATGAAAAGTTGTGGGGCGTCCTTCCCACGGAAGGACGCCCCTTAATCTTTGTTGACCATACAAGGGGTATCTGTGTTATGATGAAACAGAATATTTGATACGGCGACAAAAGTGGGTACGGAGGCGGATTTATGAAAATCTATCGTTTTTCAGTGGTAGTTGAGAAAAGTAAGGACGGTTATTTCGTTTTTTGCCCTGAGCTTCAGGGGTGTTATACCCAGGGCGATACTTACGAAGAATCTCTGGAGAACATAAAGGATGCCATACGGCTTCATGTTGAGGACAGACTGGAAAGTGGCGAAGAAATCACTCAGTCTGAAGCGATCAGTTTAACCTCGCTGGAAGTGTCGGTATGACGGAGAAGCTCCCGAGGATAACGGCTTCGGATGCGGCCAAAGCGCTGCAAAAAGCGGGCTTCTCTTGTGTGCGGCAAAGCGGAAGCCATAAGATTCTCAAGAATCGAGAGGGAGGAGGGTTACTTTACCGTGTCACACTGGTAAAATTCTGCATCCGAAGGTTTTGAAAAGCATATTGGCAGATGCGGATTTAACGTTAGAAGAATTCAGGAAGCTGATGAGATAATTAGCCCGAGCGTTTAGTATAAGGCACAGAAAGAGAAAGTTTATATGGAAGAGCTGCTGAAGCAGGCAGAAAAGGTGGCTGAGGAGGCGGAGGTCTTTGCGGTTTCGCGCAGCGAGACCGACGCTGTATTCGAGACGAACCGTTTGAAGCAGGTGGTAACCCGCGAGACCTCGGGTAAGGCGCTGCGCCTCATTAAAAAAGGCAGAATTGGTTTCTCTGCTAGCAACAGGGTGGATGGCGCGAAAGAGCTGGTGAATATGGCGCTGGAGATGGCGCCCTTCGGCGCCGAGGCGAAGTTCGAGTTTCCCTCGCTGGAGGCTTACACCAAAGTCGAGGTCTACGACCACAAGATAGAGAAGGTCACCGCGGAGCAGATGGTCGAGCTGGGACAGTCGCTTATCGACCGGATACGGGCTCACAGCCCCGAGATTATCTGTCAGGGCGGGGTATCGCGGAATACGATATCGGTCGAGATATTGAACTCACGGGGCGGGCATGCAACCTATAAGAAGAGCGTGTTCAGCCTCAGCGTCGAGGGCGTGCTCATCAGGGGCACGGACATGCTGTTTGTGGGCGACAGCGAAAGCTCGTGCCGTCCGATTTCCGATATCAATACCGTGGCTGCACACACCATAGAGCAGTTGGAGCGGGCTAAGGAGATAGCGCCGTCGCCCGAAGGCAGGCTGCCCGTGATTTTCACTCCGCTGGGCGTTGCCAGCACGCTGATGATGCCCATCGCGATGGGCATCAACGGCAAGACGGTCCTGCAGGGGGCATCGCCTCTGGGACACAGAAAGGGAGAGCAGGTCTTCGATAGAAGGCTCACCATTCGGGACGACCCTTTGATGCAGTACCGACCTGCCAGCAGGTTCTGCGACGATGAGGGAGTGCCCAGCCAGCGCACTCTATTGATAGAGAAGGGTGTGGTGGCTAATTTCATCTACGACCTGCAGACCGCCGCTCTGGCGGGCACGAAGAGCACCGGCAACGGTTCGAGAAGCCTTGCCAGTCTGCCCACGCCGTCGCTCAGCGCCGTGGTCATCGAGGAAGGGGATACCAGCTTCGAGGACATGGTTGCCGATATCAAGGACGGGCTGGTGGTCGAAGAGCTTATGGGAGCAATAATGGGCAATGTGCTGGGAGGCGATTTCAGCGGGAACGTGCTTCTCGGCTACAGGGTGAAGGATGGCAAGCTGGCGGGGCGGGTCAAGGATACTATGGTATCGGGGAATATTTATGAGGCTTTGAAAGATGTAGCCGCTATCGGCAATAAGGCGAGGTGGGTGGGGGGGATGGTGCTGACCCCGCATATATACTGTCCAAGACTGGCGGTGTCGGCTAAAAAGTAGGGGCGAGGTGCCCTCGCCCGGACGGAATGAGTGGGTAGGTCGGAGCATCTGCTCCGACCTAAGCCTGGAGCGGGTGCTCCAGGCTACCCGGATGGATTGGAAGAAGGGCAAAGCAATGCCGTCGTTGGAAGACTATCTGAAAGAGATGGGTGACACCGGCAAGCCGCTGGTTGTCTCGAAGCTGGTCAATCTCTCCGACATCTCGCGGAAGGAGCTGGAGGTTTTCAACAAGGTATGGCACGGCATAGAGGTGACGAGACGCAGAGAGATTGTAGAGCTCCTGGCGGAGCTTGCTGAGGACAACCTGGACACGGACTTCGACAAGGTCTTTCGCGCCTGTCTGTCTGACGTTGACAGCGATGTGAAGATAAGAGCCATAGGCGGTCTGCTGGAGTGCGAGGAACGCTCCCTGCTCGACCCCCTGATCAATCTGCTTGCAGGCGACCTGGACCACGCGGTGCGTGCTGCCGCCGCTTCAGCACTGGGGACATTCGCCCTGCTTGCGGAATTCGGCGAGCTACCCGCAAGCGATGCCGCCAAGGTGGAGAAATCGCTGTTCACCGCCTTTAACAACAAGAGCGAGCAGGTGGCTGTAAGGTGCAGTGCGCTGGAAGCGGTGAGCATGATAAGCAAGCCGGAGGTCGAGAACCTGATATGGCAGGCGTATCGGAGCAACGACATCCTGTTCCAGTCCAGCGCTCTGTTTGCCATGGGGCGAAACTGCAATCGCAATTTCCTGTCTGTGTTGCTGAATGAACTGCGTAATCCGTATCCGGAGATGAGATTCGAGGCAGCGAGGGCTTGCGGCGAGCTTGAGGCGAGGGAAGCAGTGCCCCAACTCATCGAGCTTGTCCGAGATAACGAAGCCCAGGTTTGCCTCTCCGCAATAGACGCGCTGGGGAGAATCGGAGGGCAGCAGGCAAAAAAGACGCTGCGGGACTGTCTGAACAGTGAAGACGAGGCAATCAGCGAGGCGGCGCAGGATGCGCTGGAATTCTGGGAAGACCCCCTCGCGCTCTAGCTTAGAATATTTCTCAGCACAGCCCGCTCATGGTTCGACAAGCTCACCACGAACGGGCTTTTATTTCCGTTCGCCCTGAGCCCTTCGACTTCGCTCAGGACATGCTTGTCGAAGGGCGTAGCGAATTATTAGGTATTATCCAGCACCAGCGCCACAGCCCCGAGCAGGCCGGGGTTATCGCCCAGCTCGGGCGTGGTTATGCGCACCTTGATATCGGGCATCACCCTTTCCGCAACCACGCGGCGCACCGGCTCGAAAATGAGGTCGCTCGATTTGGAGACACCGCCGCCTATTATCACAATCTCCGGATTGAATATATGAACCAGATTGACCACACCGATGCCGAGATTAGTCCCTGCTATATTCATAATCTCCTTAGCCATATCGTCGCCCAGCCGTGCCGCTCTCTCCACCACTTCGGCATTCACCTCGCGCAAATCCCCGTCCACCAGCCTGGGAATGAGGCTGCTCTTCCCTTTCGCCAGCCTTTCCACTGCCATTCTTGCGATAGCGGTGCCTGAAGCCAGCATCTCCAGACAGCCGGTGTTGCCGCAGTTGCATTTCGGCCCGTTGATGTCGATGGTCATGTGCCCGACCTCGGCAGCAAAGCCGCTGGCACCGAGTAACAGTTTGCCGCCGGCGATAACACCCCCCCCGATTCCTGTGCTTACCGTGATATAGACGAGGTCGTTGCAGCCTCTGCCTGCGCCGAACCTGTGCTCACCCAGAGCGGCGAGATTGGCATCGTTGCCTACCCATACCGACAGATTCAGCGCCTTCTCGAAAATATCTTTTACGGGGGTGTTATACCAGACCAGCAGGTTGGGGGAGGTGAGCAGTACGCCAGTGTCCTGCGTGACAAGCCCGGCGATGGCTATGCCCATGCCCCTTAATGATTCCCTCTCTGTTGCGGAGAGCATATCCGAAATGGATTTCTGAATCTGCTTTATCTCCTGCTGCGGCTCGTTGGGGGACTCAACCGGGGCTTTGACATATCTCAGGATTTCCCCCCTCTCGTTGGCTAATGCGAGGCGGAAGTTCGTGCCGCCCATGTCGAGCGCCAGGATGAGATTCTTATTCTTGTCCAAAATACACTCTCCGAATTTGCTGGGCATAGTATATCATCGCTTCCGCCGGCTTGTCTAACGGGGGCTGGGTGCCGATAAAATGTCACAAATATTTAATCTTTCCGAGGGTAATTTGATGATTTCTTTATGACAGATAGAAGAAAATTGAAGCCTGTAGGCTCGCTGCAATGGGTCGGGTTGACATCCTATGCTTTGGAGTTTTATACTCGTGCGTGTAGATGCCTCGGGTCTACGGAAATAATTTTCAGGAGGTGGACATGGTTAAACGCATCATCTTTCTGGTCTTCGCCCTGGCTCTAATCCTGCCCCTCGTTCTGGTCGGCTGCGGCGAAGAAGCCCCCGCAGCGCCTCAGGTTCTTCGCACTAACCTGGCTGGAGAGCCCTCCACTATCGACCCCAACCGCGCCTCATGGGCTCTTGAGCGCTCCGTAATCATGCAGTGCTTCCAGGGACTTCTGTCATTCAACCAAGACCTCTCTCTAGCAGCAGATGTGGCTAAAGAAATCCCCACCACGGCAAACGGAGGCATATCCGCTGATGGAAAGACCTACACCTTCAAACTGCGCAACAATGTCAAATGGAGCGACGGCGAGAAGGTGACAGCCGATGACTTTGAGTACAGCATCAAGCGTTTGCTGGATCCGGATTTGGCATGTGACTATGCCAGTTTCTACTTTGATATAGTGGGAGCCGAGGACTACTTCGGTGCCGCTGACAAAGGCGCAGCTCAGGGATGCCGTAGGAGTAAAAGCTAAGGACGACTACACACTCGAGATAAAGATAGTTCGCGCACGCCCTACATTCCTGCAGCTCATGGCGCTCTGGTGCACGTATCCCGTTAGAGAAGACATCATAAAGGCTTATGGTGACCAATGGACTGAACCACCTCATTACATTGGAAACGGTCCATTCATTCTCACCGAATGGGTGCATCAGGACCACATGACCTTCAAGACCAACGAAAACTACTGGAGCACCAAGCCCAAGCTCAGCGAAATCCAGTACAAAATGATTACCGACCAGAACGCCGAGCTGGCAGCGTACAAGAACAATGAGCTGGATTTAGTTCGCGTGCCCACGGGCTCAGAGAAGACCATTATGGACGACCCTGTGCTGAGTAAAGAAATCGTCCGCTATGCAGAGTTGATCACCTTCGCCTTCCAGTTCAATGTTAGCAAGCCGCCTTACGACAACAAATTGTTGCGGCAGGCGATAGCTACAGCCATCGACCGCGTATCCTTCGTGGATAAGGTCAGAAACGGCGTCGGCAAACCTGCCTATAGCTGGATTCCACCCGGGATGCCCGGTTATGATGCAGATTTGGGTTTGCAGTACAAGTTCGACAAAGTAAAAGCCAAACAACTCTTGAGTCAAGCCGGCTACTCCGATGTGAGCAAGCTGCCTGAAATCAAGTTCCAGTATTCCGATACCGCAGGCAACCGTCTCATTGCCCAGTTCCTGCAGGGGCAAATGCAGGATAACTTGGGTATCACCATAACACTGGAACCTATGGAGACCAAAGCCTTCCAGCAGCTCGTCAACTCCGAGCAGCATACCTGGGCATGGTTCGGCTGGGGTGCTGACTATCCCGACCCCGATAACTGGCTGCCCGAGCTCTTCGGTACGGATGCTGGGAACAACCACACCATGTACAGCAACCCGGATTTTGATGAGCTGGCGGATGAGGCTTTGTCGGAACTGGACAATACAAAACGTCTCCAGCTCTGGGCTGAGGCGCAGGAAATGGTGATTGAGGATTGCCCCATAGCCACCATGTTTTATCGGGAAAGATTCTGGTTAGCCAAGCCAAATATTAAGAACCTGAAAACCACAGGCATGGACGGGCAGATACCCGGCGATCTGTTCCTCTTTGAAACATATTTATCCGAGTAAGACTCAGCAGTTTGTGGTAAAATATAGATTTAGAGGGGGGGGCCCTGGGAGGTCACTCCGGGCCCTCCCTCTTATATAGCGGGGCTGTGTGGACTGACAAGTGCTGAAGTACACTGTTCGCCGTTCCTTCTGGATAATTATCGTTCTCCTCGCTGTTGCCTTCATCACCTTCTCCCTGATGCACCTGGTGCCCGGCGGTCCCTGGGACAGGGAGAAAGAGCTTGCTCCCCAGGTCGTGGAGAATCTGAATAAGAAGTACGGGCTGGACAAGTCGTTCTTCGAGCAGTTCGGCAATTACCTCTGGGGCATATTACACGGCGACCTCGGCATGTCTTACACGTATCAGGACCGTGACGTCACCGATATCATATTGCAAGGTCTGCCCAAAACTGCTGCCCTGGGAGTTGCTGCCTTCCTTCTGGCTATTCTCATAGGCATTCCTCTGGGCATGGCGGCGGCGCTGAGACAGAACTCAATCATAGACTATATTTCGGTATTCTTCTCCACCCTGTTCGCCAGCATACCGGGCTTCGTTTTAGGTATATTCCTTATCATCATCTTTTCGGTTACATTTCACCTTTTACCCACGGGAGGCTGGGGCAGCCCCAAGCAGTTTCTCATGCCGGCATTCGCGCTGGGCGCGCTGCCGGCTGCCTATATCGCCCGCATCACCAGAGCCAGCATCCTCGAGGTATCGCGCCAGGACTACATTCGGACAGCCCGTGCCAAGGGATTGAGAGAACGCGTAGTAATGTTCCGTCACATCCTGCGCAATGCCCTCATCCCGGTTTTGACCATCGCAGGTCCCGAGCTGGCGTTCCTCATTTCCGGCTCTTTTATCATTGAGACTCTGTTCTCTATACCGGGTATCGGGCGTCTGTTCGTGCAAGGCGTTTTCCAGCGTGACTACGGGCTAATCATGGGAGCGATATTATTTTATGCCTTCGCTATCGCTATTGTGAATCTGATAGTTGACCTATTGTACGCTGTGGTGGACCCACGTATCCGCTACGAGTGAGGATTTGAATAATGTCCATGGCTGAAGACGCAGTTCGAACTGAGGCGGTTCGCCCTCACCATACACTTTGGGGCGATGCCTTCATACGGCTGAGGCGCAATCGCCTCGCCGTAATCGGGGGTATCCTGGTACTGCTTATCGCTCTGGCAGCCATATTCGTGCCGATATTCAGCCCCTACGGATTCGCCCAGCAGAATCTGGATGCAATCAGGGAGGGGCCGAGCTGGAGCCATCCCTTCGGCACCGATGAGCTGGGACGGGATGTATTTACCAGGCTGTTCGCCGGCGCGAGGACCTCCTTGATGGTGGGTATCTTCACGCAGGTTATCGTTCTCGCCATAGGCTTGCCCATCGGCGCTGCAGCAGCCTATGCCGGCGGCAGAGCCGACAATCTAATAATGCGGTTCGTGGATGTGATGTACGCCTTCCCCGACATCCTGCTCATCATTCTCATCCGCGCTATTCTGGGCGGCAGCATATACATGATATTTCTTGCTATCGGACTGGTGGCGTGGGTCAGTGTCGCCCGTCTGGTGCGAGGGCAGATTCTGTCTTTGAAGCAAAGGGATTTCGCCACTGCCGCCAAAGCCATGGGCGCGCCGGGCAGATATATAGTATGGCGTCATCTGTTGCCCAACTCTCTGGGACCGATTATCGTTCTGGTAACTTTCGGCATACCGCGCGCTATATTCGCCGAAGCGGCGCTGAGCTACATAGGCATAGGGATAAAACCGCCGACACCCAGTTGGGGCACTATGATAAGAGATGGTTACGACCTAATCTTCTCCGCCCCGCATCTGGTGCTGTTCCCCGCGATAGCTTTAGGGATACTTATGCTGGCGTTCACCTTCCTGGGAGACGGGCTGCGGGATGCCCTGGACCCGAGATTGAGGCGTTAGAAATTGAGCACATTACTTGAAGTCAAAAACCTGTCCACCTACTTCTACACACAGGACGGTGTGGTGAAGGCGGTTCAGGATGTCTCTTATGAGGTGGCTAAGGGAGAGACCATCGCTTTAGTGGGAGAAAGCGGCTGCGGCAAAACTGTCAGCGCGCTTTCCATTGTCCGCCTGATTGCGGAGCCGCCGGGTAAAATCGTGTCCGGACAGGTGATGTTCGATGGGACAGACCTGCTGAAGCTGCCCCAGGATGATATCCGTGAGGTGCGGGGAGCCAAGATTTCCATGATATTCCAGGAGCCGATGACCTCTCTGAACCCGGTGCTCACCATAGGGCGTCAGTTGACCGAGGCGCTGGAATTGCATCAGAGAATGAACAAGAAGGAAGCTTTAAAGGAAGCGATACGGCTATTAAAGCTGGTGGGCATACCTCACGGGGAACGCCGCATCAAGGACTACCCCCATCATTTCAGCGGCGGGATGCGTCAGCGCGTGATGATGGCTATGGCGATATCGTGCCAGCCGCAGCTAATCATCGCCGACGAACCGACCACAGCGGTGGATGTGACTATTCAGGCACAGCTTCTGCAGATGATAAGAGAGATAACGGACAGGCTGGGCACATCCGTTATCCTCATCACGCACAATCTGGGAATCGTGGCGCGCTATGCCAGCCGGGTATATGTGATGTATGCGGGGCGCATTGTGGAACACGGTCCGGCTGCGGCGATCTACCATAATCCCCGGCATCCCTATACGGTGGGATTGCTTGCCTCCGTGCCGCGCCTCGATGAAGCGAGGAAGATGCGCCTGGAGCCTATCAAGGGGCAGCCGCCCGACCTTATCGCCCCGCCGGTGGGTTGCGCATTCTGCCCTCGTTGTTCCCAAGCCGATTCTCAATGCCAGACCAACGGACATCAGCTTGTAGAGGTAGAACCGGGGCATTTCACAGCCTGCGGGGTGGTCTGCAAGGAAGCTCGATATGGCTAACGATACGCTTTTGGAAGTCAAAAACCTGAAGATGTATTTCCCTGTCACTTCGGGGCTGTTCATGCAGAGGAGGGTTGCCGATATTAAGGCGGTGGATGATGTTTCTTTCGACATAAAGAAGGGCGAGACACTGGGACTGGTGGGAGAGAGCGGGTGCGGCAAAACCACTGTGGGCAAGTGCATTCTGCAGTTGCACCGCGCCACGGCAGGCGAGGTAAAATTCGAAGGCACAGACCTTTGCAAGCTTTCCAACAAAGATCTGCGTCCTTTACGCCAGAAGCTTCAGGTCATATTCCAGGACCCGCAGGACTCGCTGGACCCCCGGTTCACCGCCGCTGACATTATAGGAGAGCCGCTGAAGATACAGGGCTTGACCCGCGGTCGTGAGTACAGGGAGCGCGTCTCCGAGGTCCTGAATATCGTGGGACTGGCGCCATATATGGCAGACCGGTATCCACACGAATTCAGCGGCGGACAGAGACAGCGCCTGGGGATAGCCAGAGCGCTGGCGCTACGACCTCGTCTAATTATCTGCGATGAGCCTATCTCAGCGCTGGATGTCTCGATTCAGGCGCAGATTGTCAACCTTCTGGATGACCTGCAGCATGAGTTCGGTCTGGCATACCTTTTCATCTCGCATGACCTGTCGATGGTGCGCCACATCAGCGACAGGGTCGCCGTGATGTATCTGGGGAAGCTGGTCGAGGTATCCGACAGGGATGAGCTGTATAAGAAACCCCTGCACCCTTATACGCAGGCTTTGCTATCCGCCGTGCCTATACCCGACCCTGCGGTGGAGGCGAAACGCTTGGTAATCGTGCTCAAAGGCGAGGTGCCCAGCCCGATAAATCCGCCCTCCGGATGCGTATTCCATCCCCGCTGCCCCAAGCGGTTCGACTTATGCTCCGCTTTTATTCCCCCTCTGATCGATTTAGGCGGCGGTCATCATGTAGCCTGTCTCCTGTACTCCCCCAAACAGTGAAGCTGCCCGGCATCATTCTCAAATTGACTTACCCGAGATACGGATGTATACTAATCAGGGCTTTCGATGCTGACGGCGGAGCTATAACCAAGAAAGGAGCATTACAGAATGTCGGGATTCGGCTTTACCCCGGTACAGGAGACTCTGAGGGAAGAGGTAAGGCGGTTTGCTCAAAAGGAGCTTGCCCCCGGGGCGCTGGCGCGCTCCAAGATGGAGCCTATGGAGCTTCATGAAAACCTGCACGATATCGATAAGAAGATAGTAGCGCTGGGCTGGAACCACCTCAACGTGCCGGAGAAATACGGCGGACAGCTCATCGACCATGTCTCTCTGGGCATTATAGTGGAGGAGGTAGCCAAGGTTGACCCCACTGTAGAACCTGTAGGCTCGATACAGGCGACCAGCGCCCTGCTCACGAATCTGCCCGAGGATATGCAGGACGAATGGTTCCCGCCTCTGATTAATCGTGACAAGAGGCATTCCTTCGGTTTCACCGAGTCCGCCGCCGGCTCCGACGCCGCCGGCATCGTAACCAGGGCTGATAAAAAGGGCGACTATTATATTGTCAACGGGGAGAAGACGCCGCTCCCTGGCGCCACTGTAGCCAATGTAGTTACCATATCGGTCAAGACCGATCCCAAAGCGGGATTCCGCGGGGTGAGCCTGCTCTGGATACCCACCGACCTGCCCGGCGTGACCATTCGACCTCTGCCCTGGATGGGCAACTATGGGCTTTTCCCCAGCTTCGTGACCTTCGACGATGTTAAGGTCCCGGTGAGAAACCGCATCGGCGAGGAGGGGCTGGGCTTCTATCTATTAATGGGCACCCTGGACTGGCTGCGCATCATCGTGGCGCTGGAGTGTCTGGCTCGCGCCCAGGCGTCGCTGCAGGACGCTATGGCATGGGCGAAGGAGCGCAAGACGTTCGGCAAGCTCATCGCCTCCTATCAGGGTGTGTCCTATCCCATCGCGGAGCACTACACCATGGTTGAGGCGGCAAGGATGCTCTGCTACCGCACGCTGTATCTCAAGGACCAGGGACAGATGCACACCATGGAGTCGGCGATGGCGAAGTGGTTCAGCGTGGAAGTCTCCTGCCAGTGCATCAAGGACATGATGGTGCTGATTGGACATCCGGGATACAGCACGGAGCACCCCATTTCGATGAGGTTGAGAGATGTTCTGGGCTATCAGCTTGGTGATGGCCCGCCACAGATTCAGAAAATGATTATAGCCAGGCTGCTGCTGGGCAAGTCTATCGCAGGGTAGCCCTGAAAAGAATCTTAACCGCGGAGAACGCTGAGCTCGCGGAGTTCGAGATTTATTTGTAATATATTCAGGCTCTGCGTTCTTTGCGTCCTCTGCGGTGAAATCGTCTGACACTGACTGCTGATAGCTGACAGCTAGTTTTGCATTTTGCTCTTTGCAATTTTCTTTTCTTGACAGGCTCTGGTATAATGTCACAAAATTCAGAATAGGGAGGTGAGAGCCGTATAAGAGATTTGTCTCCGTTGCGACGGAGGCGCCGGACAAAAAATCCAGAACAAAGGGGTGAAGCCACTATGATGGAACAAATCTTAGGCTTCGGGTTTAGTCTGGTGATATCGGTGTTCTCCACGATAGCGATGGTCATAGCGTTCGGAATCCGACCCATCAAGTGGATAATAAAGTCAGCCAGAACCTAACCCAGTCGACTAAGTTTAAAATTGATACTGAGTCCCCCGTTGCCGGGGGACTTTCTTTTTTTCATCAAACATGTCTTTGCTTCGTCGTCCTTCCATGGGAAGGACGACGAAGCAATCTCTATGTGCTTGTAAGTAGAAAGGTGCGGTGAGATTGCTTCGCTGCGCTCGCAATGACATGAAGGGCGAGGTGAGCTCGCCCCTACATTTCGAGATTTTGAGATTTGCTACTCCAGGTCGTTCCTGCGAAAGCAGGAATCTAGGTGCCTGGATTCCCGCCTTGAGCGGGAATCGCATACGTACGGGGGGCACAGCACGCTGTGCCCCTACGGCATCGTATCCTGCCATGCTTTTTTGACTGTGGTTTTCGTGGTAAAATAAAATATTGACCCCAATCAACGGGAGAAGATAGATGCCGCTCGATGCCATAGTAGTTCGAGGCGCCCGAGAGCACAATCTCAAAAACATAGATGTCGTTATACCACGCGATAAGTTCGTGGTTATCACGGGACTCTCCGGCTCGGGGAAAAGCTCGCTCGCCTTCGATACTATCTATGCCGAGGGGCAGCGACGATACATCGAGTCGCTCTCCGCCTATGCCCGCCAGTTTCTGGGCAAGATGGAGAAGCCCGATGTTGACTATATCGAGGGCTTAAGCCCGGCTATTTCTATCGACCAGAAGGGCGTGCGGCGCAACCCGCGCTCCACGGTGGGCACGGTGACCGAGGTCTATGATTACCTGAGACTGCTGTTCGCCCGCGCCGGGCATCCCCACTGTCCCAAGTGCGGGCGTGAGATAACCAGCCAGACGGTGCAGCAGATTGTGGACGCCATTCTGGCGCTGCCTCAGGGCACGCGCTTCATGATAATGGCGCCGCTCATTAAGGACCGCAAGGGCGAACACCTGTCGGTGTTCGACGACTTGAGGAAGGCGGGCTATGTTAGGGTACGCGTGGACGGCAAGCTGCACGACCTCTCCGAGGAGTTCGCTCTGGACAAGAATAAGCGCCATACCATCGAGGCGGTAGTGGACCGACTGGTCATCGGGGAAGGGGAATATGCAGGTCGTATCGCCGATTCCGTGGAGACGGCGCTCAAGCTGGGCGGCGGCGTGGTGCTGGTCTCGGTTACGGACGGCGAGGAGCTGCTGTTCTCCGAGCACTTCGCCTGCGTCAACTGCGGCATCAGCATCGGCGAGATTGCGCCGCGCAGCTTCAGCTTCAACAGCCCTCACGGGGCTTGTCCCACATGCACGGGTCTGGGCGTGAAGCTGGAGATAGACCCCGCTCTGGTGATACCAAACAAGGAGCTATCCCTTGCCGAGGGCGCGGTGCAGCCCTGGGCTCGTGCCAGCACCGTAAGCCCCTGGTATTACAGCATGCTGAACTCGGTGGCGCGCAAGTACGGCTTCACCACTTATACGCCGGTGAGGAATCTGAGCAAGGAACAACTTAACATAATACTATACGGCAGCAGCGGTAGACCTGTTACCATCACGCATGAGACTCAACTGGGCAAGCACTATGAATGGGACACCTCGTTCGAGGGCGTTATCCCCAATCTGGAACGGCGCTACCGCGATACCGAGTCCGACTATGTGCGCTCCGAGATAGAGCGCTACATGACCTCCAAGCCCTGCCCTGCCTGCGAGGGGCAGCGGCTCAAACCCGAATCTCTGTCGGTTACTGTGGGCGAGTTGAGCATATCGAAGGTAACGGCGATGTCGATCGGGCAGGCGCTGGAGTGGACGAAGACGCTGGACGGCTCTGCTGACGGAGGCCGTGCGCCTGTGCTCAGCGCTAGGGAGCAGTTGATCGCGCGCCAGATTCTGAAGGAGATTCGGGCGCGTCTGGGCTTCCTGATGGATGTGGGGCTGGACTATCTCACGCTGGACAGGCTGGCGGGCAGCCTCTCCGGAGGGGAGGCGGAGCGTATCCGGCTGGCGACCCAGATTGGCAGCGGGCTGATGGGTGTGCTCTATATCTGCGATGAGCCAACGGTGGGGCTTCATCCTGTGGATGACTCCCGCCTCATCGAGACCTTGAAGCGTTTGAGAGACCTGGGCAACACGCTGCTCATCGTGGAGCACGACGAGGCGATGATGCGCGCCGCCGACCATATCATAGACATGGGGCCGGGCGCGGGCGAGCACGGGGGCTGGGTGGTAGTCAGTGGCACCATCGAAGATATCAAGGCTTGCCCCGAGTCGCTCACCGGACAGTACCTGAGCGGCGCCAGAAAGATAGCCGTGCCCCCAAAGCGTCGCAACGGCAACGGCAAGTTTCTGGTAATCAGGGGCGCGCGGCAGAACAATCTGCGCAATATCGATGTCAAGATACCTCTGGGGGTGTTCGTCTGCGTCACGGGCGTATCGGGCAGCGGCAAGAGCACGCTGATAGACGAGATTCTGCATAAGAAGCTGTCTCAGGTTTTCTACAAGGCGAAGGACAGGCCGGGGGAGTTCGATGAAATAGTGGGCATCGAGCATATCGACAAGGTGGTGAACATAGACCAGTCTCCCATCGGGCGCACGCCGCGCTCCAACCCCGCCACTTACACCGGCGCTTTCACGCCCATCCGCGAGCTTTTTTCCACAGTGCCCGAGGCGAGGATGCGCGGCTATCAGCCGGGGCGCTTCTCTTTCAATGTCAAGGGAGGTCGCTGCGAGTCGTGTAGAGGTGAGGGCTATATCGAGATTGAGATGCAGTTCCTCCCCGATGTAACCGTGCCCTGCGAGGTCTGCAAGGGGAAACGCTATAATCGGGAGGCACTGGAGATTTACTTCAAGGGCAAAAACATCGCCGAGGTGCTGGAGATGAGCGTGGAGGAGGCTTACGGCTTCTTCGAGCATTTCCCCTCGATTAGAGCCAAGCTTGCCACGCTGCGAGATGTGGGGCTGGGCTATATCAGGCTGGGACAGCCCGCCACCACGCTTTCGGGAGGCGAGGCACAGCGGGTGAAGCTCGCCACCGAGCTGTCGCGCCGTTCCACGGGCAGGACGCTGTATATTCTGGACGAGCCTACGACGGGTCTTTCCTTCGAGGATGTAGCTGCCCTGCACAGGGTATTGCAGCGGCTGGTCGATGCGGGAAATACTGTAGTGCTCATCGAGCACCATCTCGATTTGATCAAGTGCGCCGACTATATCATAGATTTGGGTCCCGGTGGTGGCGATAGAGGGGGCTGGGTTGTGGCTACGGGGACGCCGGAAGAGATAGCGCAGACGGATGGCTCTTTTACGGGGCGGTATCTGAAGGAGAAGCTGGGGATGGGGGCTGGGGGGAATTGAAAATTGAAAATTGAAAAATGCAAAATAAAAAGTGAAAAATATGGCGGTCAGCTATCAGCATTCAGCGGTCAGTGGAACTGAAAGCTGACGGCTGAGCGCTGAATGCCGAACTTTTAAAGGTGTTAACCGATGAATAGAGAAACGGCACTTGAAGCCGTCCAAAACAAAGTCAAGAATGGAAATCTGATAAAACACATGCTTGCCACCGAGGCTATCATGAGGTCGCTGGCTCGCAGGTTCGGGGAGGATGAGGGGGTGTGGGGGCTGACAGGTTTGCTCCACGACATAGATGTCGAACTGACTCAGGATAGACCTACAGACCACAGCAGAGTCGGGGCTGACCTCGCCGCTGAGCTGGGCGCTTCGCCAGACATCTGCCATGCCATAATGTGCCACAACTGGGCTCACGGCATACCCGCCGTGACTTTGCTCGATAGGGCGCTAATCTGCACCGACCCGCTCACCGGTCTTATCACAGCGGGGGCGCTGGTGCGCCCCGACAGGAAGCTGACGGGGCTTACCGCCGAGTCTCTAATTAAGCGGTTCGGGGAGAGACGTTTCGCCGCCGGGGCGAGCCGGGAGCAGATAGCATCGTGCAGAGACATCGGCTTGACACTGGATGAATTCATCGCCCTGGGGCTTGAGGCTATGCAGGGGATTGCCGACGACTTAGGACTTTAAAATGAGGGAGGAATAAAATGTGCGAGAAGCGATTAGAGGACAGGGTGGCGATTGTCACCGGCGGCGCCAGAGGCATCGGGCAGGGCATCTGCTTCCGTTTTGCCGATGAGGGCGCTAAGGTTGCCGTTTTCGATGTTACTCCTGACGAAGCAAAGGAAGTTGCCGGGGAGATTAAAAAGTCGGGCGGCGCGGCTCTGGCGCTCAAGGTGGATGTAACGAAAGCCGCTGAAATAGAGAAGGCGGTCAAAGAGGTTATCTCCAAATTCGGTAAGGTGGACATACTGGTGAATAACGCAGGGATAACCAGGCCCTCTAAGGTAGCCGATATGACAGATGAGGTATGGGACAGTGTGGTTGAGGTGAATTTGAAGGGCGTTTTCTTATGCTGCCGAGCAGTGATTCCGCATATGAAGGCACAGAAGTACGGCAAAATCGTGAGCATTGCCTCCATTTTGGCTCAAAGGGGAGGACCGTATTATGCTCACTACGGGGCGACCAAGGCGGGCGTAGTATCGTTCACTCAGAGTTTAGCCATAGAGCTGGGACGGCACAATATTAATGTGAACGCTGTCGGTCCCGGGATTATCGATACGCCAATGGCGGCGGGTGATGTCGCTTCTGAGTTACAGCAGAGTCTCATTAAGCGGATTCCTCTGCGTCGCATCGGTACGCCTCGCGATATAGCCGATGCAGCACTGTTCCTGGCTAGCGATGAGGCTGCGTATATTACCGGTCAGTGCCTGTATGTCTGCGGCGGCTGGAGCGCAGCAGCCGGTCTGGGGTAACCAATCGCTTCCGGCAGCTTAGGCCCGTACCAGAAAGAGCGATGTATTCCCTCCGTGCAGAACCTTGTCGGCTGTGCTGCCCAGCGCCCAGCGCCTGATGCCGGAACGCCCGTGCGTTGACATGGCAACCAAATCTGCTTTGAATTCATCGGCTGCCGCAATAATCTCCTGGGCCGGGTCGCCCACCCTTACCTCGGAGCGCACTTCGATATGCCTGCTTTTGAATCCCTCAGCCATCTTCTCAAGGTAAGCTGCCGCATCTATCTTCCACAGCTCCACCTGAGCGGGCGTATAGGGTATCTGCATGGTCTCGCCGGGGATAGTAATAACGGGGGACGGCGGCGGCACTACCTGAAGCAGGATAACCCCAGCCTTTAGCCTGGCGGCAAGCTCCTGAATATAGGGGATTACCGCCTCGCTCTCTTTTGAGCCGTCGAGAGTGAGGAGTATTTTGCCTGTTTTGACTTTTTCGACCTCACGGGGAGGTATCCCCCGGGCCCTGATAAGCAATACGGGCTGTTTTGCGGCATTGACCACCTTGTCCGCTATGCTTCCCAGAACCCAGCGCTGAATGCCGGAGCGACCGTGCGTGGCTATGACAATGAGGTTGACATGCTGTTTTTCAGCGAAGTCCAGTATCTTATCTGCGGGGTTGCCGTTGAGCAACTCTGCTTGAACTGCGATCGATGCGGCATCGGGTGTTTCGACATATTTCTTAATAAGCTGTCTGGTCATCTCAGCCATCTTTTGCATGTATATCTGATGCATGTTGCGATATTGCTGTTCCGTGGACTCACAAACATGTATCAGGGTTATCTCGGAGCCGAGCCTGCCTGCCAGCTCGCCGGCGTAGGGCAGTGCGACCTCAGCCACCTCCGAGCCATCCAGGGGGACAAGAATTTTCTCGTACACCTGACTAAACCTCCTCACCGATGAATTGCACGATACCGTTTGTATCATAACTGCTGGAAGGCTAAGAAGTCAAAAAGGTTGACAAGCATTTAATGCCTTGCCATAATGATTCTGCATTTGCGGGTGTAACTCAGCGGTAGAGTATGTGCTTCCCAAGCACAGAGTCGTGAGTTCGAATCTCATCACCCGCTCCATTTTTTAGTCGGGTTCGTGAACTCCTCATCCAGCGACAGATAATCCTGTAGAATATTGACAGGCGTATTCAGTGAGGCTATACTCGTAACCGCTTTCATCAAGCTGCTCCCACGGGGGAAGTACCCACTATTAGAGACTAGCCAAACAGCGTTTCGCTCTGCCCGTCTTAAGGGGCAGACCCGTGTGCAAAGCGGGGATAAGAATGTTCACCACTAAGAATGAAAATAGTGGCGCAATGCTAAGTACTGAGATTCTTCGCTAAAGCTCAGAATGACACTATACTTCTCTCATTCTATTTTCAAAGCAATTTTGGATCAGGTGGCAGTGAATTGAAGGTAAAAGAGAAGCGCCAAGGCATGTTGCGCGACTACCGCGTACTGGATTTGTCCGACTACAAGGGAATCTACTGCGCCAAGGTGCTTGCCGACCTCGGCGCCGATGTTATAAAGATAGAGAAGCCGGGGGGAGACACCACCAGAAACATCGGGCCCTTTTACCAAGATACACCTCACCCGGAGAAAAGCCTCTACTGGTGGGCTTACAATACGAACAAAAAGGGCATAACGTTAAATATAGAGACCCCGGAAGGTAAAAAGATATTTCGGAGGCTGGTTAAGACAGCCGATGTCGTTGTCGAATCGTTTCCGCCGGGGTATTTAGACGGTGTAGGTCTGGGATATTCCGCACTCAACAAGATAAATCCCCGAATCGTTGTTACCTCCGTTACGCCTTTCGGGCAGACCGGTCCCTACAAAGACTGGAAGGCTACCGACCTCGTGGGCTGGGCAATGTCGGGTCAGGCATATGTCACCGGGGATGACGACCGTCCTCCATGTCAACTCGGCTTTCCCATCTGTTACCTCGTTGCAGGCAGTCACGCTGCCTCGGCGACGCTGGCAGCCCTGTACTACCGCGAGCTTTCGGGAGAGGGACAGCGTATCGATGTCTCCATGCAGGAATCCGTGTTATGGACGACGCTGCTGCCCGTCCAGTTCTGGGACATGATGAAAATCAACCTGTTTCGCGCCGGCTCCAAACGCTCCATGGGCACGGCTTTGTTCAGGCTCGCCTTTCCCTGCAAGGATGGGTTCGTGGGCTTCCTGATAGCAGGAGGGCAGCTAGCCTCGATAACCATGCCGCCGTTAGTGAAATGGATGGCGGCAGAGGGGATGCTGGGTGCATTCGAGGATAAAAAAGACTGGGAGGCTAAGGACTGGACGGAGAAGGTGGATGCCTGGGCTTTAACGCAGGAAACCATAGATGCCTGGGAGGATAGCATTATCAAGTTCTTTGCCGGTAAGACGAAGGCTGAGATATATGAGAAAGCGCGCGAGAAAGGCATGATAATTTACCCTGTGAGCACTACCAAAGACCTCGCGGAGAACGCCCAGCTCAAAGACAGGGATTTCTATGTGAAGGTCGGGCATCCGGAGCTGGGTGAGGAAATAACCTATTTAGGAGCGCCTTACAAAATACCTGAGGCTCCCTGGAGGATACGGAGTCGTGCCCCGTTAATCGGGGAGCATAACCGGAAAATCTATGAAGGAGAACTGGGCTTTTCCAGAGATGAAATTCGCCTGCTCAAAAAGAACGGGGTTATCTGAAATGGCTCGGGAGCACAGAACGAGGGGAAAGCAAGTGGCGCAAAAGCGCATATTCGAAGGATTGAGGGTTGCCGATTTCACCTGGCTGGGCGTAGGTCCCATAGGCATGAAATTCATGGCTAACATGGGGGCGACCATAATCCATATCGAATCATATACCAGACCTGATATCACCAGGGTCTCGGCGCCCTACAAAGACTGGAAGCCGGGTATAAACCGCAGCGCTTTCTTCGCCCTGTATAACGACAGCAAATACGGCATAACCCTCAACCTGAGGATGCCGCAGGCGCAGCAGGTCGCCAGGAGGATAATCAGAGACTGGGCTGATGTCGTTGCCGATGCCCACCTACCGGGGGTGATGGAGAAGTTCGGGCTTGACAGTGAGACGCTAAGGAAGGAGAAACCGGAACTCATTCACATCGCCACCGCCCTGCAGGGCAAAACAGGGCCCTACAGCGCGATGCCGGGGCACGGGATGGTCGGCGTGTCGCTGGGCGGGTTCACCCAGATTACCGGGTGGCCTGATAGAGAGCCGACGGTGCCCTTCGGAGCGCTGACTGATTTCCTAACGTTCCCGCATATGGTGAGCGCTCTCATAGCAGCGCTCATTTACAAAAGAAAGACAGGCAAGGGGCAGTATATCGAAATCTCCCAACTGGAATGCAGCGCCCAATTCCTGGCGCCGCCCATCATGGACTACATGATAAACGGACGGATTCTCGGTCGAACGGGCAACCGGTCCGACTCCGCGGCACCGCACGGCATCTATCGCTGTAAGGGAGAGGGCGAGTGCTGGTGCGCCATAGCGGTATCCACCGATGAGGAATGGCGCAGCTTCTGCAAGGTCATAGGCAATCCCAGGTGGACGAAAGGCTCCGGTTTCGCTACGTTGCAAGGCAGAAAGAAAAGGGAAGACGAACTGAATATGCTGGTGGAGGAGTGGACGGTCAACTTCACACCGCAGGAAGTGATGAAAAAAATGCAGGCAGCAGGGGTGCCGGCAGGTGCAGTGCAGAACGGCGAGGATTTAGTGGCAGACCCGCAACTGAAGCATCGCGGCACTCATGTAATTCTGGAGCATCCCGAGATAGGGCCGCACATCTACCATCCGCCTCCCTATCGCTTCTCTAAAACCCCGCATGAGGTTACCATGCCTGCGCCGTGTCTGGGTCAGCATAATGAATACGTTTTGAAAAATATACTGGGGATGAGCGATGAGGAGGTCGCGGACCTGCTCGTAGCAGGTGCCCTGGAATAAAGAAAAGTAGAAACTGACATTTTCTTAAGGTAGCAAGGAGAACGTAGATGCCTAAGATTAGTCTTCACACCAGACTGTGCGATATGCTGGACATCAAATATCCCATAATCCTTGCCGGTATGGGCGGCATGGGAGGACCTACCTCGGGGCCGGAGCTTGTCGCAGCAGTATCCAATGCCGGGGGACTGGGTGTCCTGGGCTGCGCTTTCCTATCGCCCCGCAAAGTCGATGAGATGATAAGGAAAACGAAGCAACTCACCGACAAGCCGTTCGGGGTGGATACCATAATACCACCTGAGGTGCCCTTGACAGGTACGACCGCAGAATTCAAGGCTGAACTGCCGTCGCTGGCTCAGTCCGCCGGCAGCGATGAGCCTGATGTCATCGAGAAGCTGCGAAGGGAGCTGGGCGTACCTGTGCCTGGCGGAGGGAGGGGTTATCTTGCCGCCATGGCGGAGGACGCAATCTGGTCGCAGGAAGACTTCAAGAAACAGGTCGAGGTCATTATGGAGCACCGGGTTCCGGTCTGGGCTGCAGCGCTGGGAGACCCCGCGCCTTATGCCAGGGAGTGCCATGCCAGGGGCATCAAGATAATCGGAGTGGTGGCAAGCGCGAGGGGAGCCCGCCGCCTGGTCAAGAGCGGAGCGGATATCATAGCGGCTTCCGGAGCGGAGTCAGGTGGTCACAACAGCAGGATAGGCACGATGGTTCTGATACCGCAGGTAGTGGATGCTGTGTCGCCGGTTCCTGTAGTAGCGGGTGGCGGGATAGGCGACGGCAGGGGGCTTGTCGCGGCGCTGGCGCTGGGCGCTGTCGGGGTGTGGTGCGGCACAGTGTTCCTTGCCACTCGCGAAGCGATTTACGAGGATTATCACAAGCAGAAGATACTGGAGAGCACTGAGGACGACACAATGGTGTCGAAGGTGATAACGGGCAAGCAGGCAAGGTATTTGAAGAACCGTCTGATTGAAGCCTGGGATAAGGCAAAGATACCCACATTGCCCATGCCCATGCAATCTATCGCCATCGTACCCATACTGGACGGGGCATACGAGGCGAAAATGGCGGACATAGTGCCTGCGCCTGCGGGTCAGATCGTGGGGATGATTAAGGAGATTAAACCGGCAAAGCAGGCGGTTGAAGAAATGGTGTCGGGAGCCCTGCAAGTCCTCGATGAGCTCCCGTCAAAAAAACCTGCTCCGAGGCGAAGAAGCAAAGGCAGTTAGAAGGTAAGTGCAGAGGGGTTTTGCTCCCTGGCTGGTGGTTTGGGGTTAAAATGGCTTGACAATAGTCCGTGCATTCATTACATTATGTAGTACCTCGCGCGATAAAGTAGCGTTATGTCGTCTCCTGTATTATCTAAGAAATTCCTTCTCGGCTTCTTCGAAAGCTACCCCGCTGCTATCTGCGTGTTTGAGCTGGACGGCACGATTGTGTTCGTCAATCGCGAGGGCTGCGAGCTCACGAATAGAACAAAAGAAGAGCTTATTGGCAAGCGCGTTCAGGACTTCGTAGCCGACCCGGCAGTCGCCCAGCTTTTTACCTCCCGAATCATATCCAAGGGATATGTTGAGACTGAACTCAGTATTACCCAGAGCAATGGAGATGCCATTGGGGTTCGCTTTGCCGGTGTACTTGTTAAAGATAATGCAGGCAAGGCTATGGGGATTGTGGGGATGGTGGGGGGAACCAACATCGCGTTGGGCAAAAGCAGCAGGATATCTCAGGCTGTGCAGCGGATACTCAATCAATTTCCCGAAACAAAGATGCTGACTGTCGAGGAGGTTGCCGGCGAGCTGAGGGTTAGTCAGGAGACTGTGCGCCGCTGGGTGAGGAACGGTCAACTGCCCTGTTTCAAGCTATCGCGCGGCATCCGCATCCCCAGTGAAGTCATCAAGGATTTGATAGGCATGAACCTTCAGCAGAAGTTAAGGTGAAAAAAGAGGGGTTACAAGAGTGCCCGCGGCACTCTGATAATAAAAAACTAAGGAGGTTGAGCACATGGCTCTGAGTGAAAAGGACAGAGGGTTGATAGGCAGAGAATCGGCTCCTATCTATGCCCCGGACGAAGTATGCAGACCCATGATAAGGCACTGGGTGGAGGCTGTGGAGGATGCAAATCCCCTGTATACCGATGAGGAGTATGCCCGAAGCAGCAAGTACGGCGGGATTATCGCGCCTCCTCAGATGATGATGGTATGGTGCATGCCGCGCATGTGGCCCTGGCCTGAGTTCCCCTGGGTTCCCATGGCAGAGCTTGAGCTGCCCGGAGACTATGACACATTCGTTGCCACAGATATGATTCATGAGTACTATCTGCCGGTGCGCCCGGGCGATGTCCTGAGCTACACAATGAGACTGGATAAAGTGTCGGAAGAGAAGAAGACCCGCATAGGGAAAGGTCATTTCATCACCACCACGCAGACCTACCGCAACCAGAGGGGCGAGGTAGTGGGTAAGGAAATTCGTGTTGTGTTGAAGTATAAGTCGAGCACCTAAGAGAAGTGCATTCCTTCCGCGGAAGGATGAGATTCAGGGAGCTGAAAACGGTCAATAAAAGTTATCATTAAAGGAGGCAAACAATGCCGGAGTGGAAAAAGGTTTACTGGGAGGATGTGGCGGAGGGGCAGGATATCGGTTCTTACGAAATGCAAATGGACGCGGTCAAGATTAGCTGCGGTGCCTGGGCTACCAGAGACAGCAATCCCATACATCACGATAAAGCCTTTGCGGAAAGGGGTAGCCAGAAAAATATCATCGTAAACATAATGCATTCCGAAGGTCTATTATGCAGGCTGGCAACCGATTGGGGCGGTCCCACAGCCGAACTGAAGAGGATCCGCTTCAACATCCAGGGCTCTTGCTATGCTGACGATACCCTGGTCGTCTCGGGCAAAGTCACTAAGAAGTACATCGGCCAGGAAGATAACTACATGAAAGGCCTGCATCTCGTAGACCTGCAGGTCGATTCTACAGCTAGCGGCAATGCGTTCTGCGATGCCCAGATTACCCTGGCTTTGCCGTCCAAGAAAGCTCATAGCTAATATTTAGGGGGTTGATAAATGGATAGTCTGAAGGACAAATCCTGTATTGTAGGTATTAGTGAGACTGAGTACTCCAAGAACTCCGGCCGCAGCGAGATGCGTCTGGCGCTGGAGGTAATAAAGGGAGCCTGCGACGATGCCGGGATAAGCCCCAAGGAAATCGATGGCATAGTTCGATTCTCCGTGGACGGCAATCAGGTTGACGAGATCGCCAGGAATCTGGGACTGGAAAACCTGAGATTTTTCCCCGAGGTCTTCTTCGGCGGCGGCGCCGGCTGCGGCACTATACAGATGGCGGCTATGGCCGTAGCCCTGGGCAAGGCTAAGAATGTTGTCTGCTTCAGGGCGCTGAACGAACGCTCCGGTTTTCGCTACGGTCAGATGGCTATGGCTATGCCCATGATGGGACATTTCCAGTATTCCATTCCTTTCGGATTGATGGCGCCCGGCTCCATGGTCGCGGTCATGGCTGTGAGGCATATGCACCTCTACGGAACGAAGACCACCGACTTCGGCGAGGTGGCTGTTGCCTTCCGAAAGCATGCCAATAAGAATCCCAAAGCTATGATGCACAGCAAGACGCTTACCATGGAAGACCATGCCAACGCCAGGATGCTTGCTTACCCGCTGCGCCTGTTCGACTACTGTCAGGAGACCGATGGCGCCTGCGCCGTGCTAATAACCTCTCCCGATAGGGCGAAGCATCTGAAGCAGAAGCCGGTCTATATCATGGCAACGGAGCAGGGGACAGGCAGTTGGATGGAGATGATGACCAGTTATCAGCGCCAGAACATAGCCGACCTTGAAGAGTACACCCGCATGGCTCCGCATCTGTGGAAGGAAGCGGGTATAGGGCCTAAAGACATAGACTGCGCCCAGATTTACGATGCCTTCTCACCTCTGGTGATTATGCAACTGGAAAGCTTCGGCTTCTGCAAGTTCGGGGAAGGCGGCCCGTTCGTCAGAAACGGCGCTCTTCAGATAGGAGGCAGGCTTCCTACCAATACCAGCGGCGGCTGCCTCTCCGAGGCTTACATCCACGGCATGAATCAGGTTGTGGAAGGTGTGCGCCAGTTGAGAGGGACTTCGTACGTACAGGTGCCCAACTGCAAGCACGTTCTGGTGACCAGCGGCAGCGGCATCCCCACCAGCGCCATAGTTATAGGCACGAAATAGAGAGGAGTCAGATGGAAGAAGTAGCGAGATTAGCACCTATTCCCGGACCCATCAACCAGGAATATTACGATGGTTTGAATCGCCACGAGCTTGTACTGCAGAAGTGTACTGACTGCCACAAGTTCCGCTTCTGGCCTATTGAGATGTGTCCTTTCTGCAACTCATTCAACTACGAGTGGGCTCGCTGCAGCGGCAAGGGCACGGTTAACAGTTATACCATCCAGCATGCTACCATGCCCTACCCCTGGCCGGTATTGCTGGTGGAACTGGAAGAGGGGCCTCGTCTGGTATCTCACGGGCTGATGAAACCCGAGGAGGTTTACATCGGAATGCCTGTAGAGGTGGATTACGAGAAGGTATCGGACGAAATAACCCTGCATGCGTTTAAAAAAGCCAAGAAATAGCCGAGAGGATATTTGGGCAGGTAGGGTGCGCAGAGTGGCAAAGCCACTCTGCGCGCTAAGGGTCTTCCCTCTATAAGAGACAAGGAGGTATCAATGGCTTATAAGGCACTCATTTTAGAAAAAGAGGGCCCGATTGCAATAATCACCCTGAACCGTCCTTCTGCAGCCAACTCTTTTGATTTCATACTCATGGTTGAGATCGATAATGCGCTGAAGGAGGTAGCTGAAGACAATAAGGTGAGGGCAGTGATACTCACCGGTGCCGGTAAATATTTCTCGACGGGTATAGACTTGAACATGTTTACCAACCCCGAAAGTCTGGTGGGAGATAAGAAGGATTTACCAAGCACTGCTCCTGATGATCAGACCTATGGCAGGGGCACTGTTATAGGAGGCCTGCTCAGGATAAGGAACATGAGCAAGCCGGTGATAGCTGCTATCAATGGGCCTGCCGTTGGCGCTGCCTTTTCGCTGGCATTGGGCTGCGATATTAGAATCGCATCCGACAGGGCAAAGTTCATCATGGCTTTTGTGAAGAGAGGGATTGTACCGGATACCGGCGGCTCTTTTACCTTGCCGCGTTTGGTGGGCCCAGCCAAAGCTTGCGAGTTAATACTCACTGGCGATGCGATCGATGCTGCCGAAGCGGAAAAAATCGGGCTGGTGAACAGGGTCGTTCCGCACGACGACCTGATGAAGGCGTCCAGAGAGCTGGCGATGAGAATAGCGAAGAACCCGCCTCTGGCGGTGGCAAGGGCTAAGGCAGACTTATACAAGGCGATGGAAGAGAAGGACATAATTAAACAATTAAAGCATGAGGAGAAATCACAGGAAATACTGATAAACACCGAGGATTTCAAGGAGTCAGCAGTCGCTTTCATGGAGAAGCGCGAGCCTGTGTTCAAAGGCAAGTGAAGTAGCGAGTAAGCTTTCCAATCGACAAAACATCAGAGGGCTGGATGATGGCTGAGTTGAGAGAAGCGGTACTGGCGGATTTTGTGCGCACTCCTTTCGGGAGGGCGAGCAAGAAGAATCCCGGTTTCTTCGCTGATGTCCGTTCCGATGACCTGGGCATTATCGCCGTTCAGGCATTGATGAAGCGAACCGGGATTGCCCCCCCTTCAATAGACGACATTATCATCGGCACGCCGACTCAAATCGGGGAGCAGGCGAATATTGCCAGGAATGTCTCGCTGGCAGCAGGCTTTCCGTTTGAGGTATCGGGCCTAAGTGTTGAAAGAGCCTGCTGTTCCAGTATGGCAGGCGCCCACATTGCCGTAATGGCGATTCAATCCGGTGCGGCGGACATCGTTATCGCCGGAGGGCTGGAGAGCCTGTCCCATTTCCCCAATCCCGTAATCACCCCCGATGCGGATTTATTCGAACTTGCCAAAGATTACCTCGTGCGCTGGCAGCCGAACTCCAAGATATTCGACAGAATCGACCCCACCTCAGTTATGGGTCTGGGTCTGAGCGCCGAGTATGCTGCCGATAAATTCGGCATTGCCAAAGAGGAGTTGGACCAGTGGGCACTGAGGAGCAATCTGAGGGCTGCCGCAGCGCAGAGAGAGGGCAGGTTCAAGCATCAGATGATTCCGGTAAAGGTCAGGTTAACGGACGGCACGACGAAGGTCGTTGATTTCGACCAGTGTGTGCGGGCTGATTCAACCATCGAGAAGATACGCGCTCTGCCGCCCATCTATAAGCCGGATGGAAAGATAAACGCAGCCAGTTCCTCTAAAGAGACCGACGGGGCTGCCGCGGCTATGTTTATGTCCAAGGAGAAGGCTAAAGAGCTGGGCTTGAAGCCGATGGTCACAGTAAGAGCGGTTGCCTGGGGGGGCATCGATCCCAAAGTTGCGCCATACGGCGTCTGCCTGGTATCGAAGAAAGCTCTGCAGAGGACGGGGCTGTCTGCAGCCGATATAGATCTCTGGGAGACCAATGAAGCCTTCGCAGCTGTACCTTTGCTCCTGATAAAAGAGATGGGCATTGACCCGGAGAGGATGAACGTTAACGGCGGCGCCTGCTGCATCGGTCACCCCGTGGGAGCAAGCGGCGTATGGCTGCTGGGGACAATGGCACATGAGATGAATCGGCGCAAGTCCAGATACGGTCTGGCATCCATACCGGGCGGTCTGGGGCAGGCGACGGCGATACTTGTGGAAAGGGAGAGATACTGGAAAGGCCGCGCAACTTTCCTTGAGGAATTAGAAGCAGCCAGCGTTGCTTGACCGCGAGAGGAGAACCGATGGATTTCCGTTACACCCCGGAAGAAGAAGCACTGAGAAGAGAATTCGATAATTTTTTCAAAGAAGAGATGAAGCACGCTCCCCCTGAGTGGGGCACATCCATGGAGGCTATATTCGGGCTGGATGAGTGCTGGAAATTTCACAAGCAGATGGCGAAGAAGCTGGCAGCGAAAGGCTGGCTCTCCCTGCCCTGGCCCAGGGAATACGGCGGACAGGACGCTTCGCTTTTGCAGCAGTTTATCTTCAGCGATGTCATGGGCTATCACAGGGGAGCAGGGGTTGACCACTGGGGCATAACCCTGCTGGCTCCCACGCTTCTGGTCAGCGCCAACGAGGAGCAGAAGAAGGAGCACTTGCCTCCTATAGCGCGGGCTGAGCTGTTCTGGACGCAACTGTGGAGCGAGCCCGGCGCAGGCTCGGATCTGGCTGCGCTCACAACTCGCGCGGTGAGAAGCAGGAATGAGTACATAGTGAACGGTCAGAAGATATGGAGCAGCGGCGCGCACCGCGCCGACTGGGGCTTTTTGCTCGCCCGCACGAATCCCGAAGAGAAAAGAAGCCGCGGGCTTTCTTTTTTTCTGGTCGACATGCGAACGCCGGGTATCACCGTCAGGCCGGTTCTGAGCATGGACGGCTCGCATCTGTTCAACGAGGTCTTTCTCGACGATGTGCGTATCCCTGCGCGCAATATGGTTGGTGAGGAGAATCAGGGCTGGGTAGCCTCTCAAATGACTTCGAACTTCGAGCGTTCCATGATTGCTCTGTTTGCCTATCTGAGGCGGGAACTGGAGGAGTTGCTGGAGTTTTGCCGGGAGACAAAGCGGGACGGCAGGCTGCTGGCTGAAAATATCTTTGTCAGGCACAAGCTGGCTCAGATGGAAATCGAGATAAATGTGGGACGTGCCTTCTCCTACTCCGTGCTCTGGGGGCAGATTAAGGGCGGGCTGGTGATGGCGGCGCCTTTGGCTGCGGCGGCGAAGATTCTCGCCACTGAGATGGTGCAGCGCTTCACTGCCACTGCCTGCGAGATAATCGGTACTTACGCGCAGGTGAAAGAATCCCGCTGGTCTCCGCTCAAGGGCAGGTATGAGAAGGAATACCAGCAGTGCCGCGGTCTGAGCATGGCGGGCGGTACCTCCGAGGTGATGAGAAATCTCATCTGCGCCATGGGGCTGGGATTGCCCCGAAGCTGGTAGGGAGGCTGAATCGAGAGGGGGCGCTGTGGAATGGAAAACCAGAGTCACTGAACTGCTGGGCTGCAGGTACCCTATTATCCAGGGCGCATTCGGCGGCTTCGGCAGGTCTGTGCTGGCAGCCCCGGTCTCCGAGGCGGGCGGGTTAGGCATCATCACCGCTACTGCGCTGGGCACCCCGGAGAAGCTGCGCAAGGATATCCGCAAAGCCCGCTCTATGACAGACAAGCCGTTCGGCGTGAATTTATCCCTTATCGGACATCCCCGGATAGACGAGCTGCGGGAGGTCGCCATCGAAGAGAAAGTGGCAGCGGTTTTCACCTCGGCTTACAAGGCTGAAGAGCACGGCAGGCGCATCAAAGAGGCAGGCATCCCCTGGATTCACAAGGTAGGAACGATGAAACACGCTCAGGCAGCGGAACGGCACGGGGCAGACGCCATTGTCATGGTGGGAATCGAGGGGGAGGGCGAGAAATCCGCCGTTCATCTGAGTACCCTGACCAGCGTCAGCATGGCGACGAAAATGCTCAAGATACCCGTGATAGCCGCAGGCGGCATCGCCGACGGGCGCACCTTTCTGGCGGCGCTGGCGATGGGGGCTGAGGGCGTGTATATGGGCACTGCCTTCATGGCGACAATGGAATGTCCCATCGCTGAGCGTCATAAGCAAGCGCTGGTGAATGCCAGCCCTTACGACCCCGAGATACGAAACAGGGTGTTCGCACCACCGCCGCCGGGACTTGACGAGTTGACCCGGAAAGGCGAGGTGTATCAACTGGTGGGCGATGCCAAGCCGCATTCGACATCGAAGCCCATGCCTCTCATGGGCGGCTCGATGGCGGTGGGGGCAATCACCAGGATTGTCACGGTCAAAGAGCTGATAGACAACATTATCTGTGAGGCGGAGGAGCTTCTGACGGGTGATAGCCCTCTGGGTCGCATACTGGCTGCAAACGACTAGCCATTGAAGGAGGCGGAGATGCCTTACAAGATGGTGCTGCTGGACAAGGAGGATGGTATAGCCGTAATCACCCTGAACCGCCCCGGGAAACGCAACGCCTTCAATATGGAGATGATGGGCGAGATGGATATGGCGTTCGAAGAGGCTGGTAAGGATAAAGAGATTAAGGCAATTGTCCTGACAGGAGCAGGCAAGGTTTTCTCCGCCGGGCTCGATTTTAACTGGGCGGCAACGATGGATACCGAGAACCTGCCGCCGATGGCAAGCACGGTCAGAGGTCGCGCGGTCACTCACGACGAGAAAAGCTTCCTTACTGTCCTGCTCAAGATACAGACCATGCCCAAGCCGGTGATAGCCGCAATAAACGGCATCACGCTGGGCGGAGCATTCATCTTGGCTATAGCCTGCGATCTG
>VGNW01000003.1 GCA_016865955.1 Chloroflexota bacterium
GCGCAGTGGCAGTTCTGCCGCGATGCGCCTGGCACACAGAAGTACGTTATCTGCAATGCCGACGAAGGTGACCCCGGAGCCTTCATGGACCGCTCTATTCTCGAAGCTGACCCCAACGCTGTTATCGAGGGTCTGACCATCGCCGGATACGCTATAGGGGCGAGCGAGGGCTATATCTATGTGCGCGCCGAGTATCCGCTGGCGGTGCAGCGGTTTCGCGTAGCGCTGGAACAGGCAAAGGAAAGAGGCTTTCTGGGTAAGAACATTCTCGGCTCCGGTTTCGATTTCAATATTCATGTCAAGGAGGGCGCAGGCGCTTTCGTCTGCGGAGAGGAGACCGCTCTCATAGCATCCATCGAAAGCAAGCGCGGTATGCCCCGACCTCGCCCGCCCTTCCCGGCGCAATCGGGACTCGATGGGAAACCTACTATCATTAACAATGTTAAAACGGTAGCTACCGTGCCTGTTATCATCGACCGCGGCGCCGATTGGTTTGCCGGCATCGGCACAGCGAAGAGCAAAGGAACGGCGGTCTTCGCCCTCACGGGGAAGGTCGCCAACAGCGGCCTGGTGGAAGTGCCGATGGGCACCACGCTTTCCCGCATCATCTTCGACATAGGAGGGGGCATACCCCGCGGCAAGCAGTTCAAGGCTGTGCAGACAGGCGGGCCATCGGGCGGATGCATTCCGGCGCAGTTCCTCGATGTCCCCGTAGAGTACGATTCGCTGGCTCAACTCGGCTCTATAATGGGCTCCGGCGGCATGGTAGTGCTGGACGACAGCACCTGCATGGTGGAGATAGCCCGATACTTCCTCAGCTTCACTCAGGCTGAGTCCTGCGGTAAATGCGTGCCCTGTCGTCTGGGGACGAAGCAGATGCTGGAGATTCTGACCCGAATCACTCAGGGCAAAGGTCGGGAAGAAGATATTAATACCCTGCTCAATATAGCCGGCACGGTGAAAGAGTGTTCTCTGTGCGGATTAGGACAGACCTGTCCCAATCCTGTACTCACTACGCTGAAATATTTTCGCGATGAATACGAAACCCATATAAAAGAGAAAAAATGCCCGGCTGCGGTGTGCGATGCGCTGATGATATCCCCGTGTCAGCATACCTGCCCGGTGGGAATCAATGTGCCCAAGTATGTGGCACACATCGCTGCCGGAGAATATCTCGAAGCTGTTGAGACAATAAGAGAGCGCAATCCTTTCCCTGCTATCTGCGGGCGCATCTGCCATCATCCCTGCGAGATGCGCTGCCGCCGCGGCGAGCTGGATGAGCCGGTGGCGATAAGGTCGCTCAAGCGCTTTGCCGCCGACTGGTATTTCAACCACATAAACGAACTGCCGCCGCCGCAGCCGTTTCACAGGACTAAGAAGCAAAAAGTGGCAGTGGTCGGGGCGGGACCTACCGGACTGAGTTGCGCCTATTTCCTGGCTAAGGATGGATATCCTGTAACGGTATTCGAAGCTCTTCCTGTGGGTGGAGGCATGTTATCGGTAGCCATACCTCAGTTCCGTCTGCCCAGAGAGGTTATTCAGAGTGAGATAGCCTACATCGCCAAACGCGGCGTTGAGATAAGATACAACACTCCTGTCAATGTGAATTTCACCATTGAAGACCTCAAGAAAGAAGGCTTCGCAGCCGTCTTCATCGCAGCGGGCGCACAGCGGAGCCAGCGCATCGGCATTCCCGGCGAATTAGAGGAGATCGAGAACTTCTTTTACGGTCTGAGATTTCTGCGCGATGTCAGGACGGGCAAGCAGGTATCGGTGGGACGCCGGGTGGCTGTAATCGGAGGCGGCAACGTTGCCCTCGATGCTGCACGCACCGCCCTGCGACTGGGTGCTGAGGAAGTAAACATCTATTACAGGCGTTCACGAAGCGAGATGCCGGTGACTGAGGTGGAGTACGACGAGGCTGTGGCTGAGGGGATTAAGTTCAATTTCCTGGTCAGTCCCACTCGCGTAATGAACGATAACTGGCGGGTGACGGGCCTGCAATGCACCCGCATGCAGTTAGGCGAACCCGATAACAAAGGCCGCCGCCGCCCCGTGGCTATATCCGGCTCCGAGTTCTTTGTCGAAGCGGATACCGTTATCGCTGCCGTAGGACAGGCGCCTGACCTGTCGTTCCTGCCCCGCGAGAGCGCTCTGGAACGCACCAGATGGGAGACGCTTGTTGTGGACGGCAACAAGCTGTCAACCAATGTCGCCGGCGTGTTTGCAGGTGGTGATTTTGTTACAGGACCCGGCATGGTCATCGAGGCGATAGCTGCCGGCAGGAGGGCGTCGATAGCTATAGATAAGTATCTCAGGAATGACGCGTCTCGTGTCGAGATGTACGACCTGAAGCAGAGAGGGAACGGTAACGGAAAGGGCGAAATGCCGGAGGGCGACGAATCCTGGGAGGCATTACGCAGGCTGGAGATGCCGAAGCTTTCTGCCGATGAGAGGAAGGCCAGCTTCGATGAAATCGAATGCGGTTTTCCTGATGAGATAGCAATAAGAGAAGCCAAACGATGCCTGAGATGCGATCTGGAAGGGTAATATTAGCATTCATGAATCAGCTATCAGCGGTCAGAGAGTTACTGAGAGCTGACAACTGACCGCTGACCGCTATCGGGAGGTGTTGTATGAAATCCATTACCAGACAGAAGCCCTTGGAGGAGATAACCAAACAGCTTGAGGGCATAGAGAGATTGTACCTCGTGGGCTGCGGCACCTGCGCCACCATGACCAAGACGGGCGGCAAGGATGAAGTCCTCGCCATGAAGGAACGCCTCCAGGGCGCGGGCAAGATGATAACGGGCTGGACAGTCATCCCCACTGCCTGCGATACCATGACCGAAGCCTCTCTGGCGGAAAACAACGGAGCCATTCAAAGTGCGGATTGTTTCCTGGTGATGTCGTGCGCTCTCGGTGTGCAGAAAATAGCTTCCTATAATGGAAAACCGGCTATCCCCGCGCTGGATACGCTTTTCATCGGTGTTGAGGACAGCCCCGGTCTTTTTCATGAGGTCTGCGACCAGTGCGGGCACTGCGTTCTGGGCTATACGGCAGGCATCTGCCCCATTACGGCATGCCACAAAGGATTGTTGAACGGGCCCTGCGGCGGCACTAACAACGGCAAGTGCGAGGTCGACAAGAATCGCGACTGCGCCTGGACGCTGATTTATGACCGTCTCAAGGCACAGGGCAGGCTCGACCTGATGAAGAAGTACCAGCCGCCCAGGAATTCTCAGATAGCGCCGAGGCCACGGGTAACCAGGGTTGCATGAGGAGGAGCGAAATGAAGCAAAGCTTTAGAGAAGCACTCAAATCGGGCGAGTTCATCGTAACCAGCGAAATCGGGCCGCCCAAAGGGACCAAGCTGGAGAAAATGCGCCACCATATCGAGATACTCAAAGAAAAGGTGGATGGCATCAACGTTACCGACCATCAGAGCTCGGTGATGCGCTTCCCCTCGCTCGGCGGCTGTGTGGAGATAAAAGAGCATGGCGGCGAGCCGATATTGCAGATGACCTGCCGTGACCGCAATCAAATGGCTCTACAGGCTGACCTCCTCTTTGCATATACCAGAGGCATAAGGAACGTGCTCTGCCTGACGGGCGATGCCGTGCCTGTGGGCGACCACAAGCAGGCTAAAGGCGTCTTCGAGTTCGATTCGGTGCAACTGCTCAGGACAATCAGACATATGGAGTCGGGTAAGGATATGGGTGGCAACGACCTGGAAGGGGCGGTGGAATTCTGCGCCGGCGCTATAGTCACCCCCGAGGCTAAGCCAATCGAGCCGCAGCTCATCAAGTTCGAGAAGAAAGTCGAGGCTGGAGCGGAATTCATCCAGACGCAGGCAATATATGATTTGGACAACTTCGCCAAGTTTATGAATAATGCCCGTCAATACCCGGTGAAGATACTGGCAGGGATAGTGCTGCTGGTCTCAGCCAAGATGGCGAAGTACATGACCGATAATGTGCCGGGCATCTTCGTGCCCCAGAACCTTATCGATGAGCTGGCGAGCGCGCCTAAAGGCGGGGCGCTCCAGAAGGGCATTGAGATTGCCGGACGCATGATAAAGACCATCAAAGAGGAAAAGCTCTGCGACGGCGTGCATATCATGGCGATAGGCAGAGAGGAAGTGGTACCCGATATCCTGGCGGCTGCGGGATTGAACGGTCACGTGAAATAACGGTTGCTGTGCTTGAGATAAAACCAGTAGGGGTGGTTCACGAACCGCCCCTGCTTTTTATTCTCAGTGTTCTTTGATCCACTTGGTGAGGTCTTCTTTCAAAAACACACGCTTCTTGCCTATCTTGTGCGAAGGTAATCCCTTCTTCATAAGGCTATATAGCGTTTGATGACTTACACCTAGAAATTCCTGTGCCTCACTGAAGGTATAAAATATACGCTCAATTCCCTTCTCAGGTTTTCTACTGCCCACTCACAACACTCCTGAACAGTTTGGATGCAATGTTAGAGTGTCAAGAGTCATTAGGCACAAATAGACCATAATAGATTATAATTGACAAATAATGTCTTGTGTTCAATAATATGGCCCACACTAACGTCTGCAACAACACTTACTAAAGGATGAACTCCGAAATGAAAGAAGTGCCCTTATGTAAATTATGGGATAATTATGCACTAGCAGGCTATGAAAGAGTTTACTCAACCAATTCTACAAAACAGCTTAGAAAAATAATGAGTAGCCTCTTTCTAGAATGCAGCAACTCAAGGGTAATAGACCTTGGATGTGGCACGGGAGGATTGTTTAATACCATTGTGCAAAGAATTTGCCCTGCAGAGATAGTCGCGGTAGATTGGTCGCAAGAGATGTTAGCCCGAACTCGTGAAGAAGCGATAAGAGTGCAATCCCAAGACTCGGGTGTCCGTTTCGAATTTATTTCAACTGATTTAACCCAACCACTCATTTGGCAGAACAATATTTTTGATTCTGTTATAGCCAATTTGGTGATTTGCTATCTACCAGGTGGATGGCGAGAACCTCTAAAAGAACTCCACAGGATCACTAAGCCAGGCGGAAACCTATATTTAAGCACGTTCACCGATAAGATGGATTTCCGCAGTGCTCTGTGGACTATCGGGCCAAAAGAATTCATTCGAGCGCCAATAGCATCACTTCACGGAATTCGCTTCAGAAACATAGTCTCTCGAATATCTGAACAAGCAAAAGCCCTAGGCGCGGGATATCCTTCTCGTAAGGAATTAGCTGTATATCTGGAACAAGTTGGATTCCTTGACATAGAAATGTTGCCCATATATTGGGGGTTTGGTATAGCGCTAAGAGCAAAAAAAGCCTTGACTCTGTAGTGCACAGAGACGTACCCTTGTTTGTCTTCGCTAGAAGCTCGCTTAAATATTCGCTCGCAGCAGAGCCCGCACCATGTTTTCGGCGGAGACGTCGCCTTCAGTGATCAAGGCGAGCATGCTCTCCCTGCCGAAGAGCTTATCGCGGATGTCGACTGTGGCTAACCCCTGTCGGGCAAGCTCCTTTGCCCGGTGAGCTGATTCCCGCAGGAAGCGCACGCATTCCTGAAGAGCTTTCCGCCCATCCGGCACCACCGGCCCTGCAGAGGTGAACAGAGTCAATTCCTTTACGGGGAGGTTCGCAAGTTTTTCCATTGACCTCACGACCTCGCCCATGTCCTCATTGAGTCTGATAGCCTTGGGCTTGGGCGAGACATAGAGGTCGCCGGAGAAACACCAGCCCTGAGCGAGTTCCACCAGCGCAATATGCCCGTTGCAGTGCCCTGGGGTGTCAATCACTTCAAAGCGGTAGCGGTCAGTTTCCAGTCTGCGCGATATTAAATCGACCTCGGTCGGCACGGGATAGCCCCAGGCTAGCTCCTGGTATTTGAGTATTCGGGGCATTTTGTTGATAAGGGGGATAGATTCGCGGGACGCGTATATCTTTATGCCGAATTTCTTCTGCAAAATATGGTTAGCTGCGATGTGGTCTTCGTGGAAATGCGTGTTTACAGCGAATTTGATGGGTTTATCTTCGAGGAATTCGACAAGTTCATTCACTGTGTAGCTGCAGCCCGTATCGATAAGCAGACCGTCCACGAGATAGGCTGCAGTCCAGTAGATTACCTGTTTCCCCTTTACTACAGGGGCGTCATCAGGGGTGTTGTCGTCCACCTCGCGCCCCATCTTGAGCTGGGTGACTTCACCGAACCGCGTTACTTCAAGCAATTGAGTTATTCAACCCCCTGCAATCTCATTCATATACTTTTTCTTCAAGCTCTTTGGCTTCTGCGGCGTCGGATTCCACGTCTCTGCTGGTGTCTTTGCACTCCAGCAGTTCGCGGTAGAACTCATGCTGGATGATAAGGTTCATGATTTCGTTGGTGCCCGTCCATATCATGGCGAGCCGGGTGTCGCGCAGCATACGCTCTACGGGATATACATTGGTGTAGCCGATGCCGCCCATAATCTGCATGGCGTCGTTGATTATCTGCCAGGCAGTCTCAGTGCAGAACTTCTTGGATTCGGAAACCATGCGGCGTGCCAGTCTGTGGTTGTCCCCTTTATCGACGGTCAACGCAGTGGTATAGACCAGAGAGAAGGCTGCATCGAGCTTGGTCACGCTGTCGGCTACCTTGAAGCTCACTGCCTGAAAATCCCTGATTTTGGTGCCGAAGGCTTTTCTCTTATTGCTGTAGCGGGCGGCAATCTCCAGGGCGCTGCGTGCCGTGCCCAGAATGCCTGCGGCGCTGGTCATTCTCTCGGGTATCATCATGCGGTAGAAAATCTCCCCGCCCTGTCCCTCCCTCCCGATGATGTTCTCCTCGGGCACTTTAATGTCGCGGAACAGTATCCTGCCCGCCCCGCCTCCCCGTGTGCCCATAAGCCCGTAGAGATGCTTTGCCTCCACCCCCATGTCCTTGTCCACTGCGAACAGGCTCAACGAATCACGGCTGGGCGCATCCGGATTGGTTTTGGCATAGACCAGGAAATAGTCAGCGCCCTCGGCTCCCACCACGAAACGCTTTTGTCCCCTGAGCACGTAATGGCTGCCTTTTCTGGTGGCGACAGTGGTGGCGCCGAAGAAGTCAGAGCCGCCTCTGGGCTCGGTGAGAGCCTCGGCGCAGCACAGCTTTGCTTTAATGGTGGGCTTTAAATATTTTTGTTTCTGCTTCTCCTTGCCGAAGGCGTGAAACGCCTCGCCGCAGATACTTACCAGAGAGTAGAGACAGCCAAGCGATAGAGGCAATGCACCGCCTTCTTCTAAGGCAATGATTTCGTCAGCCCAGCCCAGTCCCCTGCCGCCGTACTTCGCAGGGAAACGAAGCCCCAGCAGCTTTCTCTTTGCACCTTCCTCCAGAAATTGTCTGGGATACCTTATTTTGTCGGCATCCATATCGAGGATTAGCTGTCTCGGTATCGCTTTGACGAACCTTCTCGTCTCGTCGCGCAGGCTCTTCTGGCTCTCAGTTAATGTTGCCTCAATCATCGTCAACCCCCTTTGTCCCCCATTCTCCAAACAGGATATTATTGCTTCTTATCTGCCTTTCCTTTCTCTTTGAGCCTGGCAAGCTCCTCCTCAACTAATACACGGCGCAGCACCTTGCCGATGAGCGATTTGGGCAGGGACTCCCTGAACTCGATATGCTTGGGCATCTTGTACTTCGCCAGCCGCGACTGACAGAACTCGGTTATTTCCTCGGACGTGCAGGCCTCGCCCTCTTTGAGCACGATGCAGACCTTCACGGTCTGACCGCGGTACTCATGGGGCAGACCGTAGCAAACTGCCTCTTTTACCTTGGGGTGTTCGAAGAGAACCTCTTCAATCTCGCGAGGATAGATGTTGAAACCGCCGGCGATAATCATGTCCTTCTTACGGTCTACTATGAATATGAAGCCGTCCTCGTCCATCTTTGCCATATCGCCCGTATAGAGCCAGCCGTTGCGCAGCACCATCCTGGTCTCTTCAGGGCGGTTCCAGTAGCCTTGCATCACCTGTGGCCCCTTGATAACCAGCTCTCCCACCTCACCGAGCGGCATCTCCTTCTCGCCTGTCTCGGCATCCATTATCTTCACATCCACATCGGGAAAGGGAATGCCGATGCTGCCTGGCTTGCGCATACCTGTTAAGGGATTCGAAGTTACTACCACAGGCGCTTCGCTGAGTCCGTATCCCTCTAGCAATCTGCCTCCGGTCAGCTCTTCGAACTTCTGCTGAACTTCGAGGGGAAGCGGTGCTGCACCGCTGGAACACGACTCGATGGAGCGCAGATTGTACTTTTTAACGTCAGGGTGATTATTTATGGCAACGTACATGGTGGGCACGCCGGGGAAAAAGGCGGGTTTATATCTGGCGATAGCCTTCAGTACCTGCGTGGGTTCCCAGCGGGGCAGCAGCACCATTGTAGAGCCGGTAGACGCGGCGAAATGCATCACAGTAACCATGCCGTACACATGAAACAGGGGCATCACCCCCATAATCACTTCCTCGCCCTGGTTCAAGCTAAGAGGGGTCTCCCAGCCCCTCATCTGGTATAAATTGGCGACCACGTTGCGATGCAGGGCTACTGCGCCTTTGCTAAGTCCCGTGGTGCCACCCGTGTACTGGAACATGGCGATGTCGTCAGCGTTCACCTCTATGTTCGGCGGCGTATCTCCGAATTTGTGCAGCAAGTCCTGGAAAGAATAGGTATCGGGAACGCCGGATACGTCAACACTGTGCCCCTCCTTTTTCTCTCTCAGCAGGGTGAAAAGCGTCCGTGTCACAGTCGGCAGGTATTCTTTGATGTTCGTTACTATCAGTTTCTTTAACTTAGTTTTATCCTTCAGTTCGGCGACAGTGCGGTAGAAAAGGCTGAGCACGATGATAGTCTCAGTGCCGCAGTCTTTGAACTGGTGCTCCATCTCGCGGGGGGAATAGAGGGGATTGGTGGCTACCACTACGCCGCCCACTTTAAGCACGGCATAATAGCTGATGACGAACTGGGGGCAGTTGGGCATGAGCAGCGTAACCCGGTCGCCCTTCTTGACCCCCAGCGAAATCAGCGCATTTGCCAGTCTGTTCACAGCTTGATTGAGTTGCCGGAAGGTTATGCGATATGAATCGCCCAGCACGCCGGGGAATATGATGGCGGTTTTATCAGGGAAGCGCTGTGCGGTTCTTTCGAGAAGATGCTGCAGGGTGATTTTGGGATAGTTCATGGAATGGGGGACAGCAGGGTCGTAGTTCTTCAGCCAGATCCGCTCCATATTCGCCTCCCTTGAGGTATTCTCGCCGCTACCGACTGTTCCTGATAAAGATAGTCCCCTATCTTATTGCGGGGCAAGGCAAAGACCGGAAAGGGGCGCGGACTAAATCTTCAATTTTTCCCTGATACTCTTGAGTTCGGCCCTGTATTGCTCCAGTCTCTCTGGAGACATATCGTCGGGCCATTCGGTATCCACCTTAAAGAATGGCTCGATTACCGCCCCACTTTTCGAAGCCAGAGACAGGATTCTCGGCGCCAGTCCTTTGTCCAGTTTAATCTTATTGGTCATGAAGGCTGAGACGAAACCCTGCTGCTTGCGAATGACTTTTTTCCATGCCTGCGGGGTGGCACCGAGTACGAAGTCGGATTTCTCCTCGGCGACAGCCTGGCTTATTAGTTTGCTGTCGTCCTGTAGAGCGCCGTCCTCGAGGTGAAGGCTGAAATATATGTCTTTGTCTATGCCCAGCTTGGGGTCTGCCAGGACACGAAAACTCAAGAATATGTTCATGCCCTTGAAAGTTTTGTTTTGATTATCGGGGTTAGCTTTGTAATTTTTCCCCACTGCCTCCAGCCATTGCGGTGTTGAATACGGTAGCATCTTTTCCCTCCTTTTGTCAGCGTTCAGTAATCAGTATTCAGCCTCTGACCGCTGCTAGCTGATAGCTATATTATTCCTCTCTCCTTCATTTTTTTGATTTCTTCTTCACGCAGGGCGCGCTTGAATATCTTCTCGGTCACGGTCAAAGGCAGTTCGTCCCTGAACTCTATGTACTTCGGGACGGCGGTGGGAGGGAGCTTCTCCCGGCAGTAGGCGATGATTTCCTCCGCATTGAGCTTGCCTTTAAACTCCTCTCGGGGCTTTATGAAAGCCTTTATCCTTTCGCTGCCGGGGCGCTCGGGGTCGGGTATGCCTACCGCTGCCGCCATAGCCACGCCGGGGTATTTGAACAGGACTTCATCGACCTCCGTGGTGTAAACCTTTAGCCCTGAGATATTCGCCATATCCTTGATGCGGTCTTCAAGCACGAAGTACCCGTTCTCGTCCATTTTGCCGATATCGCCGGTATGAAGCCAGCCATTGTCCAATCCGCTGCCGGGTTTGGGCCAGTAACCTTTCATGGTCTGAGGCCCGCGAATCAATATCTCTCCGCTCTCCCCGGCACCCAACTCCTCTCCTGATTCCAGGTTCATTATTTTGACCTCTGTATCGGGCACCGGCAGCCCGATACCTAGTATGTCTTTGGTTACAAATCCCGTGATTTTAGAAAAGGTTGTAAGATTGGCATGAGTCAAAGGTCCACACTCAGTTAAACCGTAACCTTCCGAGACTGGCATCAGGATGTCTCGTCTTATTTTCTGGAAAACCTCCTCGGGAAGCGGGGCTGCTCCTGAGAGGAACATAACCGGCAGCCTACCTACCTTTCTTTCTGCTATCTTCATAAGGTGGGTTGGCACGACGTAGACTATCATGGGGCGATTTTCTTTCAACAGTGTTACCGCCTGGTCGATATCCCTGGGGTCGGAGACCAATAATATGCGCATTCCCAGGGCTATGCTGACCTGCATACCGATATGCCCGAAAGCGTGAAAAAGGGGAGTAAGTATCTCCGCAGCAGCCTTCCCTTTAATTCCAGGCCAGAGCGGCTCCAAAAACCACATGGCTTGTCTTACATTGCAGGCCCGATTGTAATGGGTGATCATTACCCCTTTGGGTATTCCCGTGGCGCCGCCGGTAAAGGCAAGATACGCCAGGTCTGCCATCGGGTCGATTTCAACCTGAGGCGGATTCGGCTCATGTTCTGCTATCAGTCGTTTGAATTGATGAGCGCCGGGGATCTCTCTTACCTCAGGCTGCTGAGCCGAGTAGTCCAGCGGTGAAGTAACTATTAGGTTCCTGAGCTTCGTCTTATCCTTGAGGGAGTTCGCCAGGCTCAGGGCTTCATCAGAGCAAATAACGGTCTCCGCGCCCGATTCGCCTATCTCGTACTCCAGATCGCGAACCCTGTGCAGGGTGCTGCACGGTACTAAGGCAGCGCCGCATTTCGATATGGCGAAGTCTGCGATGATGTACTGCGGGCAGTTGGGGAGAATAATGGCAACCCTGTCACTTTTCCTCACGCCCAAGCTGGCGAGGGCATTAGCAAACCTGTTAACATAGTCTTTGAGCTCGTGGTATTTTATCCTGTTTCCAAGATACTCGACGGCAGTCTGACCCGGGTACGCCTCTGCCGAGTCATCGAGAAACTTATGCATCGGCGTTTTAGGATATGGCTCCAGAGTCTTCTTTAATTGATAGGGCCCAAGCTTGTAATTTTTAATCCAGGGTTTATCGCTTCCCTTTACCTTGTCTGGCATTTCAATCTCCTGATTTCACCAGATATCTTTGATACACTCTTCGAGGCCAAGCTCTTTGAGTTTCGCCGGGGTGGGCTTCCCTGTTGCCTTATCCCAGCCTCGAAGCTCATAGTATTTATCCAGCATCGCGTCCAGATTTTCGTTCACCTTGCCCGCTGCGGGGCCGTCGGGGAGCGGCTCTTCAAGCAATCGCGGAGGCAGGGTATCATCAGCTCTCGTTAAGCCCTCTCTCACATTAAAGACCCTGGCGAGGTTATAGGCTCGCTCGCCGAGCTTAAACATGTCTTCATAGGTAAACCCGCGACCGAGACAGTGTTCCACTAGCTGCACCCATTCCTCAGTGGCTACGCAGAACCCCATGAATTTGCACGCTCCCAGTATGTCGAGCGCGGTCATGATATTCTCAAGGTCTACCAGTATATGAACTTCCTCGGGGTCAGCCACAAACGAATCCTTTATCTGGCTGTCCGGAATGACCAGAAACGGGACATCGAGGAAGGTAGGACCCTGAATATAGGCGGTGATGTGGTCGCCGCCCCTGTTTGCCACGGCGTAAGCCAGCCCGGTTATCTGAACGGCTCGGGAATCGTAGGCGGGAAGCTCCAGCCCCTTGACATTCATGGCGAACTTTTCCGCCCCCTTATTCAGTTTCTTAGCCATTCTCCTCGTTCCCTCGGCGAGGAGGTTGCCGATGCCTTCTCTCTTGGCGATTTTATGAATCAACTCGATAGCAGCATTGGCATCGCCGAAATTAAGCTCCAGTCCATCGGTATCCGCTTTAGTCAGGATGCCTTTCTCGTAGCATTCCATGGCGAAGGCTATGGTGCTGCCGGTGGAAATAGTATCTATACCGTAGTCGTTGCACAGGTAGTGTGCCATGGTAATTGCTTCCATATCGACTATCATACACATCCCGCCGAATGTACCCACAGTTTCATATTCAGGTCCTTCACCCTTGTGTCCCTTATAGCCTCCTTTTCTGATTTCGCTCTTCCTGCCGCATTTAAGAGGGCAGGCGAAGCATCCGTAAGGCTCAACGAGGACCTTATCGCTGAGCGCCGGGGCATTGATTTCCTCGAGATTGGGATGGACACCTGTCTGCCAGTTCTTGGTGGGGAATCCGCCTCTGACATTTACCAGGTCTATAACTGCGTTCGTACCGAATGATTCCAGCGTCACTTTGAACATGTGCTGGTCGAGCAACTCGAACTGCTTTCGGGCTACTTCTTTGAACTCGGAGGGATTTGCCAGAGTGGTCTGTTTCTTGCCGCTCACCGCTACAGCCTTCAATCGCTTGGAGCCCATGACGGCGCCGCTGCCGCATCTCCCTGCCGCCCTGTGCAGGTCGTTCATAATGCTGGCGTATCTGACCTTGTTTTCGCCAGCTATGCCTATGCAGTCGGTATTGAACTTCTCTCCGAACTCCTTTTTTATATGATGCGAAGTCTCAAAAACATTCTTGCCCCAGAGATGTTGGGCATCTTTTAATTCGGCTTTATCCTCAGTAAGCACGAGGGTCACAGGTTTCGGCGAGATGCCTTGAAAGATGACGCCGTCGTAGCCCGTTCTCTTGAAATCCACGCCCCAGAAACCCGCCGAATTCGATTGTCCCCAGAGACCGGTCAACGGCGATTTAAACACCCAGCAGAACCTGCCGGTGCTGGGTGCATGAGTGCCGGTGAGGGGCCCGCTCATGAGTATCAGCGCATTGTCGGGTCCCAATGGGTCTGCGCCTTTGGGCACCTCTTTGTAAAGATAATAGGTAGCCAGCCCGGCACCGGTGAGAAATTTGTTGAACAGCTCTTCAGGTATCGCTTCTTCTGTGATTTTTTGCTTGGTCAGGTTGACTCTGAGAATTTTGCCGTGCCCTCCATACATCCTGTGCCTCCTTCACTATAGAGAGAAAATAGACAAATGGTCGGTGCATAGATATTAGGGTGCTACTTAGCTTTGGGCGGTACCTTGCTCATAGCGTACTCTGCCAGAGCGGTGATAGTCAAGCTGGGATTGACTCCGGGATTGGCAGGCACGATGGAGCCGTCCACGACATAGAGCCCCGGATAGTTGTGCACCTGGCAATCCAGGCCGACAACGCCTTCTCTGGCGTCTTTGCCGAAGGGACAGCCGCCCAGGATGTGTGCGGTGGTCTCCATGTTAAGCAGGGTCTCGCTTATCGAACCTGCGGGGATTCCGTTGACCTTGGCGGCGAAATTTCGTGTCACCTGATGGGCGATGTTGATTCTGGGTGGCAGTGCCTTTTCCATGTCGGGTTTGGAAACCAGGCCTTTGCGGAACAGTGTGAGCAGGCTGCGTCCCAGGCGTATGCGAACCCGGTTATCTATAGTCTGCATGACCAGCAGGATAGTGCTGCGTCGAGCCCAGCCGAACGGGAAATGACCCCAGAAATTGTCCAGAGGATGACGCAAGATTTCCCAGAAGAATCTAGCAAAGCGCACCAGCGCATTCGATGACTTATCGAATAACGGTCCGGCTATGAGCAGAATAAAGCCCGAGCCATCGGGGAACCGGCACGGCTCTATGCTGGTCACCTTATCCCCCTGGAAAATGGACGTGATGGCTATACCCTTGGAATAATCTACCTTATTGCCGCGCCGGCTGGATATGCCCAGCAAAGCTTCGCTGTTGGTGCGCACCATATCTCCCAGGCGTGGCGAGATATCGGGCAGGGAGCGGGTGATATCGCGGCATTTGAAAAGCAACTTCATAGTGCCTAGCACACCGGCGGAGAGCACTACATTGCGGGTGCGCACCCGTTTTTTAGCCTTGAGCAAACATGCAGTGGAGCGATGATAGATTACTTCGAAACGGGCGCCGTCAGGTTGCCCCGGGGGCAAAGGTCTGATATCGGTCACCTCGGATTCAGGATGTATTTCCGCTCCGCGTTTCTCTGCAAAGTAAAGGTAATTCTTATCCAGGCTGTTTTTGCCGTTGTTGCGGCAGCCCACCATGCAGCCGCCGCAGTGCTGGCATCCCCGCCGGGGCGGTCCCTCGCCTCCGAAATAAGGGTCGGGGACCTCCACACCTTCTGCTCCATAGAAACGTCCTGTGTTGGTGGGACGGAATGTATGACCTTGCCCCATCTCGTCAGCGATCTTTTTCAGAACATCGTCCGCAGGCCAGAGCTTGGGATTCGGTGCTACGCCCAGCATGCGTTGAGCGGTTTTGTAATGAGGAGCAAGGATGGTCTTCCAGTCAGCCAGATTACGCCATGCCGGATTTTCGAACAGCGCATCGCTCGGCACTTCCAGTACGCAGGCATACAGTAGGCTGCCTCCTCCTACTCCCACTCCGCGCAAGACCAGCCCTAACTCCATGGGAGTGAATTCCCAGGTGCCGAAGAGGCGTAAAGCCGGCAGCCAGACGAATTTCCATAATATCCAGTTGCTGAAGGGGAAGTCCTTGTCTCGATAGCGTTTGCCGCGTTCCAGAACCAGCACTCTGTAGCCTTTCTCGGTCAGGCGCATTGCTGAAACGCTGCCTCCGAAGCCGGATCCCACTATTACATAGTCAAAGACCTGCTCTGAGCGTTTATCCATGCATCACCTCTAAGCCAATCTTAACACAAAAGCTTCCGGTTTTTTCTTGTATCTAGCAGGTGTACTTGCCCACCTCGGTAACTTCGGCAGCGATTGTCCTCCTTAATCCGACGGCGTTGACCGGGGTGAACTTCAAGGCTTTCTCCAGTGCGTTCAGTTGCTTTTCTGCAGCATCCCCTGTTTCCATGGCTGCTATCACCTGTTTGGCATATCCTGCTATTTTGAACATTGCCTCGTTCGCGTAGAGCTGCGTCATCTCTATCTTCAGCTTGGACTTATTCTCGCCCACAGCCTTCATCGACTTCAGTGCCCTGAGCAAACCGCTCTCCATTACGTAGACCTCCTGGGCGATATCGGACAGTGTAGCCAGAACTTCCTGTTCGTCTTCGATAGCCATGCCGTACTTCTGCGCAGCCTCGTTGCAGAGGAACAGGAAAACCTTCTTCGCCCGGTGCACCAGTCTCTGCTGGTATCCCAGAGGCCCATCGGAGGCATGGGGTGTTAAGGGTTGCATGGTCTTAAGCTCTTCTTTAACCTTCTCGCCTTCCGAGAAAAGGGGCAACTCGTTCTTAAGTCCCTTCCTCAGCAGGAATCCCATGATGATGACCCTGTTTATCTCGTTCGTCCCTTCGAAAATCCGGAATACGCGGTTATCCCTGTAGATTTCCTCCACGGGGTACTCTTCGATGTAGCCGTAGCCTCCGTATATCTGAACTGCTTCATCGGCTACATAGGCAAGCATCTCCGTGCCGTATACTTTGGCGATGGAGCACTCGATGGCATATTCGCCTATGCTCTTTGCCATCTGCTGTCCGGCATCGTCTGCGGAGCGGTCGACAGTCTCGAGTATGGTATCTATAAGCCCGCAGATACGATAGACGGTGCTCTCAGCAACATAGGTGCGGGTCGCCATCTCGGCTATTTTGTGTTTTATCATGCCGAACTGGCAAATTGGCTTGTTGAACTGCATGCGTTCTTTAGAGTATCCGACGGAGGACTCGATGGCAAGCTTGGCTGCGCCCACCGAGCCAGCGCCGAGCTTGAACCTGCCCAGATTGAGGATGTTGAACGCTACCACATGACCCTTACCTACTTCGAAGAGGACATTCTCCACGGGCACCTTGGCGTTATCCAGGAAGATGCTACATGTTGAAGAGCCGCGAAGCCCCATCTTCTTCTCCTCGGGCCCTGTGGATACTCCCTCGTAACCCCTTTCCAGGATGAAGGCTGTTACCTTGTCACCTTCGGTCTTGGCGTAGGTGAAGATGATATCGCAGAAGGCTCCGTTGGTAATGAACTGCTTGGTGCCGTTGAGCAGGTAAAATTTACCATCTTTAGTGAGCTTTGCTGTCGTTTTCAACGACATCGCATCTGTGCCCGCGCCGGGCTCGGTCAGGGCGTAGGCGCCGATTTTCTCACCTCGTGCCATGGCGGGCAGATACTTTTTCTTCTGCGCCTTGTTACCGAACAGTATCAGAGGCGTTGAGCCGATGCCGGTATGGTCGTTCAAGGTGAGTCCGAATGAGCCCGCGGGAGCGCAGTTTTCTACTATGACCATAGAGGCGATAATGCCTAACTCGGAACCGCCGTATTTTTCCTCTATCTCTGCGCCCAGAAGACCCAATTCCCCTGCTTTTAACAGGAGTTGGCGATTCAAGTCCCAGTCCTTGTGCTCTAAACGCTGTGCGTTGGGCCTGACCTCGTTTTTGACGAAGCGCTGAGTGGTGCTTACTATCATTTCGTGTTCTTCGCTTAAGTCCTCAGGCGTGAACACCTCTACAGCGGGAACATCCTCGATAAGAAACGCGCCACCCTTTCTTATATTTTTTGTAGTCATGCTATCCTCCTTTTCTTATTCTCTCTCAAAAATACCTGCTGCCCCCATACCGCCGCCAGTGCACATGGTGACTAGTCCGAATTTCGCTTTGCGGCGCTGCATCTCGTGAACCAGCTTGGTAGTGAGGTAAACACCTGTGCAGCCCAGGGGGTGTCCCAGGGCAATAGAGCCTCCGTTTACGTTGAGCCTCTTCATATCTATGCCCAGGTTATTGACCACATACAAAGATTGACAGGCGAATGCCTCGTTCAACTCGATGAGGTCAACCTGGTCGAGTGAAATGCCAGCATTTTTCACCGCCTTGGGTACAGCTACCACCGGTCCTATGCCCATGATATCGGGGTCAACTCCGCCAACCCCGAAAGCCTTGAATGCAGCCATAGGTTTCAACCCTAGCGCATTCGCTTTCTCGCGAGTCATTATGACTACGGCTGCTGCCCCATCGTTCATGGGACAGGAGTTTCCTGCTGTCACCGAGCCTCCGGCACGGAACAGCGGCGGCAATTTAGCCAGCCTCTCCATCGAGGTGTCGAACCTGACGCACTCGTCAGAATCGAAAATCTTTTCTTTTGCTGCCGCCTTCCCATTGGCAAAGGTTCTGTCGATTACTTTGATGGGAAGTATCTGCTCCTTGAATATGTTCTCTTTGCCAGCCTTGATTGCCTTCTGGTGGCTTTCGAAGGCAAAGGCGTCCTGTTCCTCTCTGCTGATGTTGAAACGTTGAGCTACATTCTCTGCAGTCAGCCCCATGGTCATATAGGTTTCGGGGAGGGATTCCATCAAATCGGGGTCGGGCAGCGGCTTGTTCCCTCCCATGGGCACCAGGGTCATGTGCTCCACGCCTGCCGCTACCACTACATCGGCAAAACCGCACATCACCCTCTGGCAGGCGATAGCTATGGCATCCAGCCCCGAGGCGCAGTATCGGTTGACCGTCATCCCCGGCACTTTGGGGGATAACCCCGCTTTCAGGGCGATGACCCTGCCGATATTCATCCCCATCTCAGCCTCGGGAAACGCGCAGCCCATTACAAGGTCATCGATTTCTTCAGACTTGAGTCCGTGGGCTCTTTTCACCGCTTCTTTAACCACCTCTGTGGCGGTGTATTCAGGCCTGGTGTTGCGGAGACTGCCTGTTACAGCCCTGCCCAGGGCTGTCCTGACTGCCGATACAATTATTGCTTCCCTCATAGCTTCACTCCTTAATCGCGCTACTAATTGCGCAGTGGTCTGCCTGTTTCGAGCATGTGTTTCATTCTTTCCTGCGTCTTAGCCTCACCGCACAGGGAAACGAAAGCCTCCCTCTCCAGGTCGAGGATATACTGTTCGGTAACCAGTGTATTCTGGTCTACATTGCCGCCGGTGAGCACATTGGCGAGTTTCTTTGCCATAACGGACTCGTGCTCAGTTATGTATAACGCCTCTTTGAGCAGGTATATCAGGAGTTCCAGCAGCGCCTTTCCCGTCCTTCCTGTGACCCTGATCTCATCACGCGCCCTCGGGGGTCGGTATCCTTCCTTGACCAGTGAAAGCACCGATTGTTTGGCGTCGTATAGCAGGTGGTCGGGGTTCATTGTGACCTTATCGGTTGACCTGAGATATCCCAACTCCTTCGCCTCCTGGGCACATGTGGATACTTTTGCCATGGCGATGGTCTCAAAGGCTCTGGCAATATAGGGAACAAGGTCGGGCTTGCCTCCACCGGGCACTGCGCTGGGAACGCTGGGAGGCACCCATTCGATGGCTCTGAGCAGCAGCTCTTTGCAGCCGCCTCCTGCGGGGATGACGCCCACGCCGAACTCCACCAGCCCCATATAGCATTCTGTGTAAGCCCTTACCATGCTTGTCGCCATGCTTATCTCACAGCCGCCGCCCAGCGCCATGCGGAACGGCGCTACGACTACGGGCTTTTGCGAGTACTTCATGCTCATGCAGGCGTCCTGCAGGCTTTTCACTGCCTGGTTCAGTTGATCCCATTCTCTGTTCTGGGCAGCGGCGAGGATTTGTCTCACATCGGCGCCGACGCAGAAGTTTGCCCCCTGGTTGCCTACAACGAGACCTTCGAAATTTGTCTCCACCTCTGCCACGCTGTCGCCGATCATCTGGATGACATCGGGGTCGATGACATTGTTGGGTGAGTTGAATTCGAGGCAGGCAACCCCGTCGCCCAGGTCGATAAGGCTGCCGCCGGGATTGGACTTGACTACCTTCTTGCGCTCTTTCAGTGAGGGGAGAAGTATTATCTGCGGTTTCACTTCGATTGGCATATAGTCGGTGTTGACGAAATCGTAGTAGTAATTCTTTGTCCGCTTTTTCTCATAGAAGCGCTTCTTGCCTGCCGAGAGCATTCTTTCGATGTTCTGAGGGATTTTATCGCCCTCTTTAGCCATCCGCTCCACCGATTTCTTGAGGTCGATAACATCCCAGGTCTCGAAGGGACCCATCTCCCAGTTGAAGCCCCATTTCATGGCACGGTCAACGTTCACAATATCGTCCGCTATCTCGGGGATTTTGGCGGCACAGTAGAGCAGGGTGCGTTTGAGCGTCTTCCAGGTGAATTGCCCTGCCCTGTCATCGGAGTATGCCAGCGTGCGCACACTTGTCGCAGTATCGGCTTTTCTGAGCTGGCTGAGAATGGGGATACTGGCTTTTCTCTGGGGCGCATATTCCATTGTATTGTAGTCGAGAGCGTAAATCTGTGAGCCTTCAGCGGTCATCTCCTTTTTGTAGAAGCCCATGCCGGTCTTGTCGCCCAAAAGCCCCTTCTCTACCATCTGACTGACAAACCGGGGCACTGCCAGTTGTCTCTTCTCCTCCTCATCCTTTATGTTGTCGCTGACGTTATGTGCCACTTTGAGGAAGGTATCCAGCCCCACCATATCGGATGTTCTGAAGGAGGCGCTCTTGGGTCTGCCCATAGGCGGACCGGTTATGGCATCTACCTCCTCAATGGTGAAGCCGTCCTCCACCATGATTTTCATAACTCCGATTACAGCATAGGCTCCGATTCTGTTAGCGATGAAGTTGGGCGTGTCCTTGGCAAAGACGATGCTCTTGCCCAGCCTGCTCTCGCAGAACTCCGCCATTGCTGAGACCAGCTCAGTATCGGTTGACTTGCCCGGTATGATTTCGAGGAGCTTCATATGCCTGGGCGGGTTGAAGAAGTGTGTGCCCATGAAGCGTTCTTTGTGCTCCCTGGATAGCTCTTCTGAAATTCGTTCTATCGATAATCCCGAAGTATTGGTGCTGATGATGGCATCTGACTTGACATAAGGTTCGATTTTCCGCAGCAGCTCCTTTTTTATCCTCAGGTCTTCCACGATGCCTTCTATAATCCAGTCGGCGTCTGACAGCCACTGCAAATGGTCTTCGAAGTTGCCCGGCTTGATAAGCTTGGCATCTGCGGGAATAAACATAGCAGGGGGCCTCGCCCCTGTAGTGCCCTGGATGCCTATCCTGGCTAGCTTGTTCCTGAAGTCGGGTGACTCCTTGGTCAGCTTCTTCTTGAGGTCGTCTGCATCCAGTTCCCTGGGGACAATATCCAGCAGGTAAGTGGGTATGTCCGCGCCTGCCAGCAGTGCGGCTATTCTGCTGCCCATTATGCCTGCGCCGAGAACTGCTGCTTTTTTGATTCTTAGCTGTTTCATGGTTTCACATCCTCATATATTGAGTTTTTAACTCCGTGTCTTAAGAAAAGGCAACCACTGTCTTTATTGCCTTGTATTTTCCTTTATGCAGGTTGACGCCTATCATTTTGCGGTAGTCTTCCAGGGCGAAGGCATGGCTAATCATGGGTTCGAGTCGGACTTTATTCTGCTGAGCCAGGCGGATGGCTGTCTCGAAGGCGTGCTCTCTTTTCCCTGCTAGGGTATTATAGCCGAAGCAGTAGACGCCTTTGACGGTCTGGAGCTTCAGCCACAGCGGCGTGGGGTCCTTCATCGTCTCCTTGCCAATGCCGACTATGCTCAGCACCCCGCCGGTTCTCAATATCCTCAAATCCGTATCGAGAGTATGGCTGCTGGCTACAGTATCGAAGATTTTAGAGAAGCCGCCCATTGCTATTTTACGACCTAGCATTGGCTTATACAACTTCGCCCCTGTTATCTTCTCGGCTTGACGGAGCGAATCTCCGCTCGTAATGAGATTATCCGCGCCTGCCTGCAAAGCCATCTGGGCGTGAAATCGGGAAGGCTCCGCCGCCGTGATAGGGCATTTAATGCCGAAGGCGCGCAAAGTCTGGATGAGGAGATTGCCGATGAAACCGGCTCCCACAATGAGCACTCTGTCATCCGAATTGGGCATGTTGTCCAGCACAACCTGAATGCAGACTGCGAGCGGCTCCATCAAAGCGCCTGCTCTGGGGGGGATTTCGGCTGGCAGTTTGAGCGCCTGGCTCTTGTGTGCTACCAGGTAAGGGGCAAAGCCTCCGCCGAGGTCGCGGCATATCCCGAGGAAAAGGCCGGGGGCGAATTTGCCCTCGGCGAAGTTCTCACAGTTGCTCGGTCTGCCTGTTCTGCAGCTCCGGCACTCCGGCTCAATGCCCCGGACGGCGCAACTCAGGGTAGGAATGACGGTAACTATATCGCCTTTCTTTATGCCGCTGACATTCGCTCCCACTTCCACAACCTCTGCGCTGATTTCGTGCCCCGGAGTGCAGGGGAACGAGGTGAAGGGAGTTGCCATAGGGGAATCCTTCAAAAGAATCAGGCTCATATCGCTTCCGCAGAATCCGCAGAAAAGCGTTCTTAGCTTTATCCAGTCAGGCGAGGGCAATACAGGTACAGGTACGTCGGCGAGCCTTATCGTAGCCAGAGGGCTTTGATAATATAGCCGCGTGTTTATCCGCCCCAGCGCTTTCAGGGCTGTATATTGAGGAACTGAAACGGAGAATCTCAGTGCCTTCATCGGGATATATCTTCCCCTATCGTTCGCAAACGCTTCCCGCGGCGTTGCAGCCTTCCATCCAGATGCTGTCCAGCAATACCAGGTCGGGCGGCACCAGGTGCACTTCCTGGTCTACTATCACATCCAGCACAGCCGGCAAGCCCGAGTCTGCTGCTCTCTTTAGGGCAGGGCGAATCTGGGATGGTCTGGTGACGCGTTCGCCGTAGCAGCCTAGTGCTTGCGCCAGTTTATCGTAGCGGGCGTCGCTGAAATCGACGCCGCAGTAGCGCTCCTCGTAGACCAGCTTCTGTCCGCCTTTAATCATGCCCCAGCAGCAGTCATTGGCGATGATTACAGTTATGGGCGCATTCTCACGGCGCGCCGTTTCCATCTCCATGGCATTGAATCCGAAGGAGCCGTCTCCAGTTATACAGTATACAGGCACATCGGGTCGGGCTATCTTGGCTCCTACTGCAAAAGGCACACCGGAGCCAAGGTGTCCTGAATCGGCAGCCCAGAGGAAGGTACGGGGCTCATAGATGCGGTTCTGGTAGAAAGCCCATACCGCCGTCGTGCCGCCGTCCACGGCGCAGATAGCGTTGCGCGGGAAGAATTCGCGTACCTCGCGCATTAGCCGCAGCGGATGGATAGGCGTCTTATTCGAGTGGGCGCCTTCCTTCCAGCCATCGAGCCATGCTTGCTGAAATTGCTGTGCTTCTCTGAGTTGAGGCGTCTCTTTCTTCGGCTTCGTCTTTTTCTTGACCGCCTTCAGCAGGGCGTTCAAAGTGCTCCCGGCGTCTCCCACCAGGGCAAGGTCTACGGGACGGTTCAATCCGATGCTCTGTGGTTCTATGTCTATCTGTATGAAACGCTGCGAATTCAGGTCTCCCCAGAACGGTGGCTTGCCCCACCCCTCCAGGTCCCCCATACGCCCCCCCACGTGAAGGATTACGTCCGCGGTGTTTTGAGCCTGAATCGAGCCCAGCGAAGCAGGTATGAGACACAGGGGGTGGTCTTCAGGCATCGTTCCTCGTGAACCGAGACTCGTAGTCACCGGTGCTGAGAGATGCTCTGCCAGCTTTCTTACCGGCTCCCATGCCCCGGACCGCAGCACGCCTCCGCCTGTATGTATAAGCGGGAATTTGGCTTTTGCCAGCATCTCCGCTGCCTGCTGGATCAAAGTATCGTCGGCAATGGGAGGTGTGATGGCGCGGTAGCGCTGCGGGGGCTGGATGGGGTATTCCTCGGTGTTTAATTTGTCGCACACAACATTGGAGGGCAAATCGAGATACACAGGTGCGGGACGTCCCGATGTTGCTGCTCGGAACGCCATCTGTACCAGATGAGGCATTCTTCTCACGTCGTTCACCAGCGCCTGCCATTTGGTGATAGGAGCCATCAGGGGAACTTGCTCCAGCCCCTGCGTACAGCCGTGGTCGGGATAGGAGCGCCAAGTCTGGTTCTGTGCTCCCAATATTACGATAGGCACTGAATCTGCCCATGCCGAATATACTCCCGGCACCAGGTCGGCTACACCAGGCCCCACCGTGCCCAGACATACGCCGGGCTCGCCGGTGACGCGCGCCCAGGCATCTGCCATGTGAGCTGCCGCCTGCTCATGCCGGGCGGTGACGAACTTCAAATTAGCCTTGCGCCCGAGCCGATAGATAGCATCCGTGATAGGGTTGCATTGGTCGCCGGGGATACCGAAAACATAGCGAACACCCTCTTGGATGAGACAATGAACTAGAGCCTCTGCGCCGCTGATGGTAGCCATCGTTCTTCCCCTCCCAAACTTGCGGTTGATATGAGGATGCCTGGATTCGGGAACATAATAGCATGCGAGATTACCATTGTCAACTGTTGACAATCTACAGAATCTCGTATATATTGTAGCCGCAGGTTTGCAAGGAGGTTCTCGATATAGTGGAATTCAAACCGTGGGATAATCTCGATGAGCAGATAGCGGAACACATCTCCTCTCTCATAATCAAGGGTGAACTCACACCCGGTGAAAGGATTCGTGAGGCAAATCTGGCAGAGGATTTGGGCGTCAGCAGAGGCCCTATCAGAGAAGCGCTGCGAATACTCGAAGCCAGGCGGCTGGTGAAGCTCGTGCCTCGGAGGGGGGCAAGGGTAACCGAGCTATCGACTTCGTCTATCGAGCGCCTATACGATGTTCTAGTTGAACTCTTGACCCTTACCGCAAGAAAGGCTGCGGAAAACAGGACTAAGGAAGACCTCGCAGAAATCCGCCGGGCATTGAAAAAGATTGAAAGTTGTGCCGGCAAAGGCGACACCACGGGCTATTACGATGCGATTTTCGAGTTCTTCGTCGCTAACCTCATAGCGGCTAAGAACCCTCTGCTGTCCAGGCTGCTCCGAGACCTTGAGCCTAGCACGCGTCGCATTCAATATGCCTCTCTGGCACGGCGCAAAGAGGACTTGAAGAGCAATGTCCTGTACTTCGAGCAGGCGACTAAATACATCGAGGACAGAAATTCCGAAATGGCTTCTCAAGCCATACGCAAATATGCCCAGAATGAGAAGATTTCAGCAGTCAATAATACAAAACCCCTTTGCAAAAGGGACAAATAGTATAGCTTAACAGCGGGCGCACTCGGGCTTCACAAAAAAGATAATCAAGGAGGGATGCAATGGACGACCGTAAAATCAGAAAGGGTGGTTCTTTCCTCATCGAGGCTGTGCCCCCGAGCGAGGTATTCACGCCCGAGGACTTCGGCGACGAGCACCGGATGATAGCAAGTACTATGGAAAGATTTGTCAAGAACGAGGTAATGCCCCACGCGGAGAAATTAGAGCACAAAGACTTCGCGTTGACCCGCAAACTCATGAAACAGGCGGGCGAGCTGGGACTGCTGGGTGCGGATATCGAGGATGAATACGGCGGCTCGAAGCTCGACAGCATAGCTTCGCTGCTGATTACCGAGTCCTCCTCAAAATCCGGCTCTTTCGGAGTCACTCTCAATTGCCACATTGGAATAGGCTCGATGCCGATAGTCTATTTTGGCAGCAAGGCTCAGAAGAAGAAATATCTCCCAGGCCTGGCTAAAGGAGAGAAGATTGGCGCCTATGCCCTGACCGAGCCCGGCGCCGGCACAGATGCGATGTCTTTGAAAACGACAGCGAAGCTCACGCCAGATGGCAAATACTATGTACTCAACGGCACCAAGCAGTTCATTACCAACGGCGCCTTCTGCGATATCATCTTCACCTACGCCAAGACCGAGGGCGATAAAATGACAGCTTTTATCCTGGAAAGGGGTTACGAGGGAATATCCACGGGCCCTGAGGAGAAGAAGCTGGGAATTCGAGGCTCTTCCACCTGCAGCATATTTCTGGATAGTGTCAGGGTGCCCTTGGAGAACGTCCTCTTTGAAGTGGGCAAGGGTCATGCGGTGGTTTTCAATATTCTGGACCTGGGCAGGTTCAAGCTGGCTGCGGCAAGCCTGGGCGCAGCCAAGCTGACGATGGAGACTTCTGTTAAATATGCCAAGGAAAGGGTGCAGTTCAACAAGCCAATCTGTCAGTTCGGCTTGATAAAACACAAGCTGGCGGAGATGGCGGCGAAGACTTATATGTTGGATAGCATGGTCTTCAGGACCGGTGGCATGGTGGAACAGGCTCTTTCCCGTGTTGACCACAGCGCAGAGGATGCTGACAAGCAGAGCGCAAAGAGCATCGCAGAGTACGCCGTTGAATGTTCCATCAATAAAATCTACGGCTCCGAAATGATGGCATATCTGGCAGACGAAGCGATTCAAATACACGGGGGCTACGGGTATGTCGAGGAATACCTCCCCGAGAAGATTTATCGCGATACCCGTATAACCAGGATATTCGAAGGCACTAATGAGATAAACAGGTTAATCGCAACAGGCTGGCTGCTGCGGAAGGCGTTGAAAAACGAGATACCGCTTTTCCCTGCGGCAGAGGAGGTCAAAGGCAAGCTGTCAACTATGGGTGCTGTCGCGTCCAGCCCGAAGGACGGCGCTCTGGGGTATCAGAGCAAAATTGTGGAGAGGGCAAAGAAGATTTATCTCTACTTGGCTGGCGCTGCCGCTCAGAAGTACGGCATGGGCATAGAGCAAGAGCAGGAGGTCCTGGGTCTGCTGGCTGACATCGCCATTGAAATCTACGCTATGGAGAGCGGACTGCTCAGGGCGCTCAAGGCTATCGGGTCTGTGGGAGAGAAAGAATCGAAGACGAAGATACAGATAGTGCAACTGTATGTGAACGATGCCATGGTGAGGATAAGAGGATGGGCAGAGCAGGTCATGGTGGCTGTGGAGAGCGCAGATATGCTGGCCAAGCAACTGGCGGCGCTGAACAAAATAACCCAGTTCACTCCTGTCAACGGGATAGAGTTGCGCAGAGCCATTGCCGACAGAATGATAGAGGCGGAGGGATACGCCTGCTAAGTTAATAACTGTCTTCAATAACGGGAGTCTCTTAGAGTCGGGAATCAGCCTCAAAGCTGATTCCCGACTTGACAAATAGCGGCAAATCCTGTAACAAGATACCACACGGAATCTTCCTGATTGTTAAACTCTGGCTCGGTTTGCTTCTCGAAATTGTACGTGCCCTTATAGCTCGAGCAGTTAATCAAGGGGGTTAGCGATGGCAGCAGGCAAAAGCTCTCAAGATTTGGAAAACGATGTCCTCAGTCAGGGGCTGTGCACCAGTTGCGGCGCCTGCGTGAATGTCTGTCCCTATATCAAGGTGGTCAAGGATAAAGTGGCGATAATCGAGCCCTGCGGGCTCGACGAAGGCAAATGCTACGATTTCTGCCCTCGCACCATCACCGATATCGCCGCCCTCGATAAAAAGGTTTTCGGCAAAACGCGAACCGATTCCTCTCTGGGCTCCCATATCTCCATAGAGATGGCTCAGGCTAAGGACAGCAGGATACGCAGCCGTGCTCAGTACGGCGGCGTGGTCTCCGCTCTTATGGAATATGCCCTGAACACGGGCAAGATAGACACCGCCGTTCTCACCAAGCCTTTCTATGGCGGGCTGATGCCGAAGTCGCTGCTGGTGGAGGGTGGCACGGAGGTGGAGGAGTTCGCCGGCTCCAATTACATCGCCTCGGCCCCGCTGGCAACCCTGAACAGGAATACGAAGCAGAGCAAGGGCGAGGCTGTCGGCGTTGTGGGTATACCCTGTCAGGTTATAGCCTTAAGAAAGATGCAGGCATCAAAACACGAAAATGAGGCAAAGAAGGTGAAGCTCGTCATCGGGCTTTTCTGCACTTGGGCGCTGACCTATAAGGGTCTTTATGAGTTTCTTAAGGGCAAGGTCGATGTCGCGAAAATCAAGCGGTTCGATATCCCTCCGCCGCCTGCCAATAAACTGATCGTAGAAACCGATACGGAGACCAGAGAATTCCGCCTCGACGATTTGAGGCAGTTCATCAAGCCCACCTGCAGCGTCTGCTTCGACATGACCTCGGAGTTCGCCGATATTTCGGTAGGGATGGTGGAGGGAATCGAAGACTGGAACACGCTGATAGTGAGAACCCCTGAGGGCAGGAAGTTCATTGACAAGGCGAAGGCAGCGGGAATAATAGTAACCAAGCCGCTGGAGCAGGCGCGGTTCGACCACCTCCGCGGGGCATCGGCATTGAAGAAGAGGCGCGCCGTCGCCGAGATAGTGAAGCGCACCGGTGACGATAAGAACCTGCTCTATCTGAAACTGAGTCAGGAGCAAAAGAAAAAGTACCTTTAGCAATTTGGGGGTTTCCCCCAATTTTCCAAGTCCCCCAAGAGTGGGGGATTTAGGGGGTTGAAAAGATTGGCAGACAGCATCAATGAAAAAGTACCTTTAGGAGTCTGATATGTCAACTCTAACCATGGAACAGCCAGGCAAAAGCGTACTTATGATGGGCAACGAAGCCATCGCCCGCGGAGCTATCGAAGCCGGGGTTGACTTCTGCGCCTCTTACCCGGGCACGCCTTCCACCGAGATAACGGAGTCGCTGGCTCGTGTGGCGGAGCGCTTCAATATGTATGTGGAGTGGTCCACCAACGAGATAGTGGCACTGGAGGCAGCGACTGCCGCCTCGCT
>VGNW01000004.1 GCA_016865955.1 Chloroflexota bacterium
TAAAAGCGATAAAAGAAAATTGGAAGCTATTTCGAGGTGAGAGAATGAATAAAAAGACTGTTCACGACATCGACCTCAAGGGCAAGAAGGCTCTGGTCAGGGTCGATTTCAATGTACCCTTCGACCCGCAGACTAAAGCTATCAGCGACGACAGCCGCATCGTTGCAGCGCTGCCTACAATAAAGTATCTAATCGATAAGAAGAGCAAAGTGATTGTCTGCTCCCACCTGGGACGCCCCAACGGCAAGGTAGTCGAGGATATGAGGCTGACTCCGGTAGCCAGACGTCTGTCGGAGCTGCTAAAAAAGCCGGTGCAGACAACAAAGGACTGCATCGGCCCGGAGGCAGAAGCGGCAGTTTCCGGAATGAAAGAGGGCGATGTGCTCATGCTGGAAAACCTCCGCTTCCATGCCGAGGAAGAAAAAAACGACCCTCTGTTTGCCAAATCTCTTGCCAAGCTGGCTGATGTTTATGTCAACGATGCCTTCGGCACCGCACACCGCGCTCACGCCTCCACAGCCGGCGTTGCGCAGTATCTCCCTGCTGTATCAGGCTTTCTTATGGAGAAGGAGATAGATTTCTTAGGCAAGGCGCTGGCAGGTGCGGCTCACCCCTTCGCAGCGGTTATCGGGGGCGCCAAGGTGAGCGACAAGCTGGCGCTTCTGGATAATATCATGGGCAAAGTGGATTATCTGCTCATCGGCGGCGGCATGTGCTGCACCTTCCTCAAGGCTAATAATATCGGCGTGGGCAAATCGCAGGTTGAGGAAGATAAGCTCAACCTCGCCCGGGGGCTGGTGGACAAGGCTGCCAAAGCCAATGTTCAACTTATACTGCCCAATGATGTCGTAGTAGCCGATAAATTCGCCACCGGCGCGTCGGTCAAAGCAGTGCCCGTATCGCAGATACCAGCGGACTGGTATGTCATGGACATCGGACCGCAAACCGTTAAAAATTTCACCGATAAACTGAAGAAATGCAAAACGGTGGTCTGGAACGGGACAATGGGAGTTTTCGAGTATAAAGAGTTCCGCCGGGGAACCGAGGCGATTGCTAAGCAAATGGCGGAACTTAAAGCCATCACCATCACCGGCGGCGGCTCCACTGCCGAAGCGGTGATGGAGCTCGGTCTGGAGAAAAAGATGAGCCACGTGTCTACCGGCGGAGGAGCTGCTCTGGAATTCCTCGAAGGCAAAACCCTGCCCGGCGTAGCGGCGCTGCTGGACAAGTAGAGTTAACAAAGGAGAGAAATGCTCAGCCTCGATCAGATAAAAGATATCACTCATGAATCCCCTTCCAAGATAGTGTTACTGGTAATTGACGGTCTGGGTGGACTACCCAGGCCGGAGACTGGCAAGACGGAGCTTGAGACCGCCCATACGCCCAACTTGGACATGCTGGCGACTAAGGGTATCTGCGGGCTGGCCGACCCTGTTTCTCTGGGCATCACTCCCGGCAGCGCTCCTGGCCATCTCGCGCTGTTCGGTTACGACCCGATTAAATTCCTGGTAGGTCGAGGAATACTGGAGGCACTGGGCATCGACTTCGAACTCAAAAAAGGCGATGTCGCTAGCCGGGGCAACTTCTGCACTGTGGATAAAAGAGGGCTTATCACGGACCGCAGGGCTGGGCGTATCTCAACCGAACAGAACGCCGAGCTGTGCAAAAAATTGAGCAGGATTACGCTCGAAGGCGCCGAGCTTTTCGTAGTGCCTGTCAAAGAACACCGCTTCCTGCTAGTATTGCGAGGCGAAGGGCTGTCGGGCGAAGCCAGCGACTCCGATCCCCAGCAAACAGGGGTTACGCCTCTAAATGTAACAGCGCTCACGGCAAGCGGGAAAAAGACCGCCAAGCTCGCCAATGATTTTCTGACCAAGGCGAAATGGGTGCTCGCTGATTTCCATCCTGCCAACATGGTGCTTCTGCGCGGATTCTCCCAGCATCCCGACCTGCCCACCATGAAAGAGATATTCAAACTGAACCCTGCTGCCATCGCCGCCTATCCCATGTATCGGGGGCTGGCAAAATTGGTCGGCATGAAAATCCTTGAAACCGGCTCCACAGTAGAGGAGGAATTCGACACCCTTGCTCGGCATTACGCTGAGCACGACTTCTTCTTCATCCATGTCAAGAAGACCGACTCTACAGGCGAGGACGGCGACTTCGATGCCAAGGTGAAGGCGCTGGAGGAAATCGACAGGCTCCTCCCCATGATAACCGCCCTTAATCCCGATGTTCTGATAGTGACCGGAGACCACTCCACGCCGGCTTTGCTCAAGGGGCATAGCTGGCATGCGGTGCCTGTAGTGCTATGTTCGAAATGGTCTCGCCCCGACCATGTCAGAGAGTTCGGTGAAATAACCTGCGCCGGCGGCAGCCTGGGCAGGTTCCTCGCCGTCCATGTAATGCCCCTGGCGATGGCCCACGCCCTGAAGCTAACCAAATTCGGCGCTTAGGAGGATACATAATGCGAACGCCCATAATCGCCGGCAACTGGAAGATGAACACCACCGTTGTCGAAGCAGCAGAGCTGGTCAAGGCGATGAAGGATAAACTTAATCAGATAGCGGGCGTGGAGAAGGTATTGTGTCCGCCCTTCGTCTCGTTGACCGCGGTCAGGGAGCTTATCAGAGGCGCATCTATAAAGCTAGGCGCGCAGAATATGTATTTCGAGAAAAGCGGCGCTTATACCGGAGAGGTATCTCCTCAGATGCTGTCCGGATTATGCGAATACGTCATTTTGGGTCACTCCGAGAGAAGGGGATACTTCGGCGAGAGCGACCAGATAGTAAACAAGAAGGTCAGGGCTGCTCTGGCGACAGGGCTAACTCCTATCGTCTGCGTCGGCGAAAGCCTCAAAGAAAACGAAGCAGGCGAAACCATTTCAGTTGTGACCAGACAAGTTAAAGGTGCTTTCGAGGGCATAGATTCCCCCAAAGGAACCGTCATAGCTTACGAGCCTATCTGGGCTATCGGCACCGGCAAAGCCGCCACCGGTGTGCAGGCTAATGCCACCATCAAAGTGATTCGAGATAGCGTGTTCAGGCTCTACGGAGACCAGATTGCCCGGGCTATTCGCATACAGTACGGCGGCAGCGTCAACAGCGCCAACATTGCCGAGTTCATAGGACAGCCCGATATAGACGGGGCGCTGGTAGGAGGCGCCAGCCTCAAAGCAGCCGATTTCCTGGGCATCGTGGAGCAAACAGCCAAGATTAAGAAAACGGGATGAGCCTGCTGTTCGCCATAGTCGGCCCCACCGCAACGGGCAAAAGCAGCCTGGCGCTCGAACTCTGCCAGGTTCATAACGGCGAGATAATCAACGCCGACAGCCGCCAGGTCTACCGCTACATGGATATCGGCACCGCCAAGCCCACCGCAGAGGAACGGGCTTTAGTCCCGCATCATCTCGTCGATGTAGTCGAACCCGATGAGGATTTCAGCCTCGCCCTGTATCAGAAAAAAGCACTGGAGGCGGTAGAAGACATAGGACGAAGGGGAAAGACTCCGTTTCTGGTGGGCGGCAGCGGTCTATATATCTGGGCGCTTCTGGAAGGATGGCGCATCCCGCCGGTGCCACCGGACATCGCTTTGAGGCAGGAGCTTGAAGCCAGAGCCAGAATAGAGGGAATCGAGACGCTCTACCAAAAGCTGAAGCAAACCGACCCAGTTGCGGCAGAGCGCATCGACCCAAGAAATGTGCGCAGAGTCATACGTGCGCTTGAGGTCAGCCGGCAGGGCACTCTTTTCTCAGAGCTTCAGGTGAAGAAGCCTTTCGCCGATTCCGTAATCATCGGTTTGACCACGGACAGAGCGAGCCTTTATCAACGTATAGATGCGCGGGTGGACGATATGATTGAAAAGGGTCTTGTGGCAGAAGTAGAGAGGCTTGAGGCAAGGGGATATGGTTTCGACCTGCCCTCTATGTCAGGCTTGGGTTACAGGCAGATAGGTAAATTTTTGCAGGGAGAGACAGACCTGCCCGCTGCTACACAACAAATCAAGTTCGATACGCACGGCTTCGCCCGGCACCAGTATAACTGGTTCCGGCTCAAGGACAAACGCATCAACTGGTTTGAGTTGGGAGGAAATACCAACGAAGCCATTCATCGTTTTATACAGAAATTTGTGGTAAAGTAAGACAAACCTGAGGTACCCCATGGTCAAGCTTTCTGAGGAAGTTAAAACGATGATTGCCGAGATTCGCCCCGGCATCATAGCCACTGCAAGCAAGGATGGCAAACCGAATGTGTCAGCCAAGGGGTCGTTCCGCGTGCTCGACGATGAACACGTGCTATTCGCCGACATCAACTCGCCTCGCACCATAGCGAACATAAAGGAAAATCCGTATGTGTCCGCACTGGTGATACATCCCAAAACGCTCAGGGGCTGCCGTATCTGGGGCAAAGGCGAGATAATCGACTCAGGACCCCTGTTCGACCAGTTGAACACAGAGTTCGTCGGCAAAGGGTTAAAAGTAAACCACGTGGTCAAGATTAAAATAGATAAGGTGCAGGAGAGCCCCTAGCAAAATACCAGGTGTCACCCTGAGCGTCAGCGAAGGGTCTCAGACGCCGTCCTGATCAAGGACGAAGGATTTTCCGCTCCGCTCAGAATGAAAAATGGAGTGTCCAGATGAATTTCATCAAACTGCAGGCAACAGGAAACGACTTCGTCCTGATTGATGCCCGGCAAATGGAAAGGCGTGACTGGTCGGCGCTGGCTAAAGCCATGTGCCATCGCCGCTTCGGCGTGGGCGCCGACGGCATCCTTCTGATTTTGCCCTCGAAAAAGGCGGACTTCTACATGAGGATGTTCAACCCCGACGGCTCCGAGGCGGAGGCATGCGGCAACGGACTGCGGTGTGCGGCCAGATATGCCCTGGAAAGCGGTCTGGTAGATAAGCCCGAAGTCAGGATAGATACGCCCGCAGGGATAAAAATAGCGCACGTCAAGGGTAAAAGGGGCATTCAGGTGAACATGGGCAAGCCCGTGCTCAAACCCGCCGCTATCCCTGTAATCGTAAAGGGCAGGAAAGCGAACGATGGGGCACCTGTTATCGACTATCCCTTGACTGTGGGTAAAAAGAGGCTGAAGATTACCTGCGTTTCTATGGGCAATCCCCACGCGGTATGCTTTATAGAGCAGCCAGTTGCCGAATTCCCTCTGGCTGAGATAGGCCCGCAGATAGAGCACCATCCCATGTTCCCCAACAGGGTGAACTTCGAGATAGTGAATGTTATCAACCGCAAAAAGCTCAGGGCGCGGGTATGGGAGCGCGGCGCGGGAGAGACCCTATCCTGCGGCACCGGCGCCTGCGCCGTAGCAGTAGCGGCAAGTTTGAAGGAGCTTACCGACAATCCTGTTGATATAATGCTGCCGGGCGGCACGCTGACCCTAGACTGGGATGGCAAAGGAGAGGTGCTGCTCAGCGGCCCCGCCGAAGTGGTTTTCGAAGGGGAGTGGAGAGAATAGTCAACCTGAAAGGGGTGGGGAAATGAGTTTCATCATAGCAGTTTATGTTCCCGAGGGCATTGTTATGGCTTCGGACAGCCGTCAGTCGGTTACAGTGGAAGGGAAGACCCCGGAGGGCAACCCTTTCAAAGTCGAGACCGTCAACTCCGATGCCATAACGAGGACTTTTCTTCTCGAAGTACATCAGATAGGCATCTCCAGCTTCGGACAGGATCTCCTCGGCAATACCCCTATAGCAAGTCACATCAAAAGGTTTATTGAGGAAGAGTTAACAGTCAAGAATGATGCCATAACAATTCCCAAGGAGTTAAACGAAACCCTCGGGAAATCATTCCCCGATAAATTCATTGAGGAACAATTGACGACCAGAGACGATGTCACAACCATTTCCAAGAAGATGGTTGAGTACTTTCGCAGGTCATTTCCCAATGCAGATGCCGGTTTCCACATCGCTGGCTACAGAAAAGAGGGGAAGATAAGCATCCCTTATGTTTATTCCTGCCACGTGGCCCGAAACGTCGTTGAAAGAAGAAACATCAAGCCCGACGGCGCTCTTGCCTACGGAGCGACCTGGTCGGGACAGGGTGATATCCTCAGCTCTATACTGATTCCGGTGACGGTCAAAGACCAGAAGGGCAATGATAAAGTCGTCCGCTCTCCGGCGCCGGTGATCTGGGATGCCATGTCATTGCAGGACGCCATAGATTTCGCCATATACGCCATCCGTACCACCATCGACACCATGCGCTTTCAGGCACGACCAAAGAACGTCGGCGGTCCTATAGATGTACTTGTTCTAACCCCCGACGAAGCTAAATGGATTCAGCGCAAACAACTTCACGGCAGCACTTAATAGCAAATTGAGAGGATAGGAAACCTATGCAGCTAGCGAAGCGAATCGAGAAATTGCCGCCATACCTGTTCGTGCAGATCAGCAAAAAAATAGCCGAAAAGAAGGCTCAGGGCATAGATGTTATCAGCTTCGGCATCGGCGACCCCGACATCCCCACCCCACCCCATGTCATCAAGCGCCTGTGCCAGGCAGCCCGGGATCCGACAAACCACCGCTACCCCGAGACCGAAGGGCTGCCCGAACTGAGGAAAGCCATCGCCGAGTGGTATCATCAGCGTTTTGGCATCTCCCTTAATCCCGATAAAGAGGTGCTGCCTCTTATCGGCTCCAAGGAGGGCATCGGACATATCGCACTGTGCTTCATCGACCCGGGAGATATCGCGCTTGTCCCCGACCCTGCCTATCCGGTCTACGCCATAGGCACCATGTTCGCCGGCGGGGAAAGCTACTTCATGCCGCTTATCGAAAAGAACGGCTTCCTACCCGACCTCGATACTATACCCGCCTGGGTCGCTCAGAAAGCCAAACTGATGTGGATAAGCTACCCTAACAATCCTACAGCAGCGATAGCAGACCTCGATTTCTTTGAAAAGGTGGTTGCCTTTGCCAAAAGGCACGATATAGTAGTCTGCCACGACGGACCTTATACCGAGGTCGCCTTCGACGGCTACAAGCCGGTTAGCTTTCTGCAGGTGAAAGGGGCAAAAGATATCAGTGTGGAATTCCACTCTTGTTCCAAGAGCTACAACATGACCGGCTGGCGTATCGGTATGGCAGTGGGCAACGAGAAAATAGTCAACGCCCTGATGAGGGTGAAATCGAATCTCGACACGGGCGTCCCTCAGGCTATCCAGCACGCTGCCATCGCTGCCCTGCTGGGGAATCAGGACTGCATCGCTGAGCACAACGCCATCTACCAGCGCAGGCGCGATAAAGTGGTCAAGACGCTCAAGAAGCTGGGGCTGAAGGTGAATACGCCCAAAGCCAGCCTTTATGTCTGGGCAAAGATACCGAAAGGCTATACCTCGTTCGACTTCTGCACGCGGCTGCTCGATGAAGCCGCAGTAGTGGTTACTCCGGGCACCGGCTACGGCAAATACGGCGAGGGTTACATACGCCTGTCTCTGACCACGCCCGATGATAGGGTCAAGGAAGGGCTAGCCAGATTGGAGAAATTAGCCAAGAAATTTTAAAGGTAAAACTCTAAATAATAGGAAAACTGATTGCTGACGGCTGAATACTGAAAGCTGTTTCAGGGAGGCAATAGATAAAGAGGCAAACCTTCCCCACCCATCCCCCTGTGGAAAAGGCTTTTCTGGTGGGAGTGCAGGTGAGGGGCGAACATAATAGCTGGTCGCTCGAAGGCTCGGTCAAGGAGCTGGGACATCTGGCGCGCACTGCCGGAGCGCATGTGGTCGGTACTATGACTCAGCGCCTTTCCGCCCCCAACCACGCCTACTATATGGGCAAGGGCAAACTGGAGGAACTGGTCTCTCTTAAAGAAAAGGCTGGTTACGACCTGGTAATCTTCGATGACGAGCTGTCGCCAGCGCAGCAGCGCAATCTGGAAGAAGCGCTCGATGTCAAAGTCATAGACCGCTCCGCCCTTATCCTCGATATATTCGCCCAGAGAGCGCACACCCACGAAGGTCGACTTCAGGTAGAGCTTGCCCAGCAGGAATATCTGCTGCCCCGACTCGCCGGACGCTGGCCCCATCTGGAGCGGCTCGGCGGCGGCATCGGCACCAGAGGACCCGGCGAAACTCAGCTTGAGAGCGACCGCCGCATCATCCAGCGCAAGATACAGCGACTCAAGAACGAACTGGAATCGGTAAGGAAGCACCGCGCGCTGTATCGCAGCCGCCGCAGCCAGGCAGGCATTCCCGTGGTAGCTATAGTAGGCTACACCAACGCTGGCAAGAGCACTGTTCTCAATGCCTTGAGCAATGCCAACGTGCTGGTCGAGGACAAGCTTTTCGCTACGCTCGACCCCACCACCCGTCGCCTTACCCTGCCCGATAAAAAAGAGGTGCTCATCACCGACACCGTAGGCTTCATCCAGAAGCTGCCGCCTACCGTAGTAGCCGCCTTCAGAGCCACCCTCGAGGAGCTATCCGAGGCAGATTTGCTGCTCCATGTTGTTGACATCGCCAGCGAGACTGCGGCGCAGCAATTCCACACCGTCGAAGGCATTCTGAAAGAGCTGGGGCTGGCTGAGAAGCCTGTCCTCGTCGTGCTCAACAAGATAGACCTGCTCGGCGGAGAAATCGACCCATGTGACAGCGAAGCAGTCAGCCGCTACATCGACCAGCTCGGAGCCAGAGTCCAGGCAGCTGCCTTCATCTCCGCTGCCAAAGGATGGGGATTGACAAGGATGCTAGAGCTTATCGCGGCAATGCTGGAGGAGATACAGATGAAAACCGGATACAGATCGTCCGGTTCTTCGACATAAAATGCCTTGCTACCTTTTGAGACCTTGTGTAAAATAGCGCGGGAGGCATGATGAAGATTCGCAAAGCGGTGGTCACTGCGGCGGGCTGGGGCACCAGGTTCCTGCCTGCAACCAAGGCGCAGCCCAAGGAGATGCTGCCGCTGGTCGATAAGCCCATGATTCAATACGTGGTGGAGGAGGCTGTCGCTTCCGGTATTAAGCAAATCATCATCGTTACCGCCCTCGGCAAACGCGCCATCGAAGATCATTTCGACCGCTCTTTCGAATTGGAATATGCCCTAAAGCAGAAGGGCAGCAGCGAGCTTCTGGAGAAGGTTCAGCAGACAATGGAGCTTGCCAATATTAGCTATATCCGCCAGAAAGAGCAGCTCGGTCTGGGACATGCTGTTCTGACCGCCAAGGAACTCATCGGCGACGAGCCGTTCGCCTTGTTCCTCCCCGACGATATCATCGAGTCTAAAATACCTGCCATGAAGCAGATGCTCGGGGTGTACGACCGCTACGGCAGCAGCGTCATTGCAGTTCAGACCATAGCGCCCGAGGAAAGCAAGGCGTACGGCGTGATAGCGCCCAGGCAGGTGGAGAAGCGTATATATCAGGTATTGAGCCTGGTGGAAAAGCCCGAGCCTGAAGACGCACCATCGAATCTGGGCATAGTGGGCAGGTACATTCTCACGCCCGAAATATTCGACATGCTGGAGAAAACCACGCCGGGCAAGGGCGGGGAAATTCAGCTTACCGACGGTCTGAGGCTGCTGTTGAAGAAGCAGAAGATATACGCCTACCAGTTCCAGGGGACCCGCCACGATACAGGCACGCCGCTGGGTTTCCTGAAGGCATCGGTGGAGTTCGCCCTCAAGCGACCTGACCTCGGCCCCAGGTTCAAAGAATACCTGCAACAGCTCAATCTAAGCAACTGAGCTTCCAAATTCCGAGCCCCAAGCTGATTGCTAATAGCTGACTGCTTATGGCTGACCGTTTCTTTCCAGATAAGGAAGTATAGTCAAGGAATAGGAATATACGTTATGTTGACTTTCAGAGTGAAGTTTCCTAGATTATTATCAGGGACAGTACTTCGGTTTTCTATCAAAGTACTAAAGTTTACCGAACAACCTTGGAGGCATCGAGGGTTAAGATGTTCATAAGGGCAACAAAAGCCAGACAACTGAACGCAGTAAAGTTAGCCAGGGTTTTAACTGTAGTCTGGGTCACGTTATCTCTGGCTGAGGCCAGCGTCACATACCTCTGTCTGAGAAGCGCTGAAAACATCGAGGGGAATCCCTTCGCCAGAATGCTGCTGTCTCACAACGAGGTACTGTTCTACGGAGCAAAGCTGCTGGTCACAGCGGCCATCGGATGGGGGCTGTGGTGGCTGGCAACAAGGACGCCTCATATAAAGCTTCTACTGGCATGCCAGATATTGCTGGTGGCGATGTTTGCAGGTGTCTTCATAAATAATCTGTTTCATCTCTGATCACAGCGCAACAAGGTTTCAGCATGCCTCAACTATTCTAGGAAGATTCGCTCTGCCCGCCTCTGATTTTCGCCACAATCTTTTTCCCTTCCTCCAGCAAGGAATATATGCTCATATCGCTCAGATCTTCTGAAATAGCTCCAAGCGTACCCGTTTCATCCTGCTCGCTCCTGAAAACGTCCAGCAGACTATCGGTATCTTTATCTCCGGCTCCTTTTGGTTTTTCTGCCGACGGCTGGTTCGCTGATGCGGCATTCTGATTGACTGCCTCAAGCGCCTGCGGCTTGTCTTCGGCTTTCGCTGGTTCTTCGGTAGCCTTATTTGCCGGCTGAGATTCCTCTGTTTTCGCCGCAACAGTCGCGGCGACAGGGAACTCCTCCGTCTTTTTCTCCGCAACGCCCGGTTCGTTCAATTTCTGCCCGTCGCCCACCTTGTCAATGGCGACTAATTCAACTTTCTCCTCTTTTCCCTCATTAGCGGCTGTCGCTACAGCAGGCTGCGCCGTTTCACCATCAGCTTGCTGCTCTTTATTTTCCTCTTCCTCGCAAACAGTTAAGCCGTTATTCTTCCTGTCGAGGAACTCTCCGACAGGGTCTTCCTCGAGAGGTACCAATTCCCTGCCCCCGAAGAAGGACTCCTTGAAGAATTGCCAGGGTCGGCTGATTGCCGACCCGATCCATTCTATCATCTTCATTCTATACCTCCCTTAACTCACAGCGGGTATCGAGGAAAATATCTTACTCGCCGCTATAGGAACAAATACCAATGCTGCGCCCGATAGGCTCAGGGTTACGCCCAGATAGACGAAAAGCTTGAATCTGTTGCCGCCGTCAGCAGCCTTGATAGCAAAGGCATTAGCGCCAGCCATGACCAGGATGACAGGTAATACAAGGGTGCCGAGTATGTGGACGTTCTCAAAACTGAAGCCAAAAACATCCAGCACCCCCGAAGGGGCACCTTCAACTGCCTGCGTATAGACGCCTTCGACTGTTTTCGAGAAGATATTTAATACCTGTACCACAAATAACAGTAAGGCAACAAGGGCAGCGTGCATTCCCAGCACCAGCAGTACGAATGACGAAGATACCTGCCCTCTCTTGGCACGGAGAAAATCCAGACTCATCGCAATCAAAGAAGAGCGACCCCCGACCTCCTCGGGGTCGCCTCCCAGCCTAGTGGCATCATGGAACATCTTCACGCTCCGGTATATCGTTTCGCTCCCCGTCTCCACTGAAAAGCGCTGCCAGCAAAGCTCGGGCCTGAGTCTCGAAATCAGTCTGCTGCGCAGACGCTTCACATCGCCGGATAGATTTGCCGTTGATCTGAGGTCCAGCCTGTCCAATGCGTTAGATACCGTAATCCCGATCGCAGAGGCAACATTGCCCAGCGACCTCAAAAATGTGCTGATATCCGTATCCTTCTTGGTGACCTGGCGGTCGAAGATGAGGCCGGCTACGCCAACAGGGAGCATTAATACCCCCGCTACCATAAGCCCCCATCCCAGCCCCGCTCCTATTAGCACTAAAACAAAGAAAGCGGCTACAGCTATGGGAAGCAAAATGCCCGCAAGCTGACGCGCCCTGCGGTGAGCAGGACAGTACAAAGACTGGTTATGAACCCGCACCTCCTTGGGCGAGACCCTGTAAATAGCCCACGCCCCCAGAATCGAAACCATTATAGTTACTCCTACCAGAGCTACAGTAATACCTATGGCTACAGGGTATATAAGCATAGAGATAGCAGCCACCATGACAATCAAGGCTGCCGAAACAATAAGGGCGGCGTATGCCTCCGTCCACTTCCTCAGCGATTCCACCCCGCGTTCGTACTCGTTCTTGAACGCCTCAGCCTGGATTTTCGCTTCCTGCGCCAGGAATTCAGATTCGGGTTCACCGGAGCCCAGCGAGCTGGACAGGCGCAGCAAAAGACTTTTCACCGATTCCTCTTTTGCCGATTCTCCTACAATGCGACATGCCACAGCGTAGTCATATCGCATCTGCTTGCACAGCAGATTGATTTCGGCGAAATAACGTGATGAACTGCACGGCAGTTGAGCGGCAAACTCGAATATCTGGCTGCGCGGCAGCCCTGCAGCAGCTATAGAGGACATATACGATAGCTGGTAGAACAGGTCATATCCCAGGTAATCGCCATTAATATTAGAAGATTCTTTCCTGCTGCGCTTTGGCCAGAACTTTGAGAAGTTCATAAAAATCGCGCACTCCTTTTTCCTTATGCAGTTTTTCCAGAATCCTTGCCCTGCGCTCCACCAAGCTGTAAATCTGCCATTTCTTGTCCGGAGGATAGCCTCGTTTGATGGCTATCTTGTCCTCCAGTAAATAGCTGTTCCTTCTGCCCACGAACTCAAAGGTATCTGTTGCAGGGTTCCAGCGAAACACCTCTACATAGGAGAAGATATTTGATACCGGGTCATAACCGACTATTTCACTGATGCTCGTCGCCCTACGACCTGCCTTCCCGTTAGGCAGCTTCACAGCGTTCTGGCATACCACTACATTCAAATTGTCCATGTATGTCTTCGGGACATTAATTGGATGGCCCGTAAGTCGCTGAATCAGCTTCTCCACATTCGAGGCATGGAACGTGCTCATCACCTCATGGCCGGTCTGCATGGCGCCAAAGGCGATATTGCCCTCCTCGCCTCTAATCTCACCGACGATTATCACGTTGGGGCGCTGTCTCAGGGCAGCCTTCAACAGGTCGAACATGGTTACCTGAGCCCCCTTCTCCCCCTGCCCCGGTGCTCTGGACACCTCACGCAGCCAGTTGCCATGAGGCACCTGAAGCTCCGGCGTGTCTTCAATACTGACAATCTTGTGGCTCAGCGGTATAAACGTGGTGATGGCATTCAACAGCGTGGTTTTACCTGAGGCAGTTTCACCGACCACAAACAGGTTCATGCCGTCCTCTATTACAACGGAAAGATAAGCCGCCATCTCATAACTTATGCTGCCGAACTCGACGAGTTCCAGAATGCTCAGCGGCGTATCGGAGAATTTCCTGATGGTGAAGTTGCTGCCGCGCCGGGAGACCTCTCTGCCGAAGACTATGTTTATACGAGAGCCGTCGGGAAGCGTGGCGTCGACTATAGGATTACGCAGCGTGACCGGCCTTTTTATCTGCTCGGACAATCGGAGCACGAAATCGTCCAGGTCGTCGTGCGTCTCAAAGGTTATCGCCGACCTGAGACCTTTGAAAATCTTGTGCTCCAGAAATATGGGGCCCAGCCCGCTGCAACTGATGTCCTCTATATTAGGGTCACGAATCATCGTATCTATAGTACCCATGCCCACCTTATCTCTGATGACTACATATTTCAGGGCATCGAACTGCTCCGGGGTGACCTGTACCTTGGTTTTGTTGCTCTTGCCGTTGCTTTCGCCTCCTTTGGCAACTTTGACGCTGGACGATGATTGGCTGGTGCCGTTTTTCTGCACAATGCACACCTTATCCAGCATCTTCAGAATGGCTTCCTTCCTTTCCGCATCGGATTCCGCTTCTTTAAGGCTTCCCGCAACATCGACCAGCCCACTTTCCACCTCTGACAGCACCTTGGTCAAATCCATAGTCAGGCTCGGCTCAATCGGGATATAGTAGGGTCTTCCCCCTCCCGGCTCCGAATAAACATGAATGAATAGATTTTCCGAAACGGGATAAATGATGTTTTTCTGTGGTAAATCTGACTGCGCCCGCGTGAGCTTGAGACAATACTGCGGTGCGCCGACCTTGTCGATAGGAATCATGCGTAAATAGTTCAGCAGATGCTTGCTTTGCTTGCAAGCCTCCTGCATGGGCTCGGGCAGCAATTTGAGGAGTTCCTCTTCAGCCATACTGGTCTGAGAGGACTCCCCTTCTCCCTGATTCAGAAAGGGCAGTACTATCTTGGGCATGGCAATCCCTACTAAGCTCTAGCCTTGGAATAGGGTATAACTCTGATACCCCAGTTCGGTTCGACATCGAAAGAAATGATATTGCCCGTGTTCATCTCAGCACCGCGTACCTTAGCCACCTCAAGTATCTTCATCATCTTGCTTCCCATAGTTTCGATGCGCAGTCTGAGATGGGCGTCGCACATCGACCCCAGTCTGACCATAACGTTCTCGTCAAAGGCATAGGAGTGGGCTACGCAAATGACCCCCATCCCCCTGCCGGTAAGCGCTTTGCACTCCTCGAAGAAAGAGAGAACCTGTTCTATAGTGGCATGAGTCACATAGTACGTAAGGGAATCTATCACTGCCAGGTCTACGCCCTTGCCGGCACAACTGGTCAGCAGAGGCAGCAGCCCTGTATGCAGGCACCGCCTCGTCTTCTTGGTATCGATAGGGTATATCCACAGTTTAGAAAGGAGAAAATAGTCCGTTATATCCAGATTAAGGCTCTGCATCTGAGTGACAAAGCTCTTCACCGTATTCTCCGTGGTGAAGACAACAGCACTGCACCCTTTCTTAAGAGAACCCCAGAGCATCTGCTGTGTAAGTACGGATTTGCCCGAATCCGGTTGTCCTTCTACCAGACTCAGCGTGCCCAGCGGTATGCCGCCGCCTATCTTCTTGTCCAGCTCATCGTTGCCGGTAGATATTATCTTGAAATCATTGCCTGCGCCTGTCTTCATCTTAATCCTCCTGACCTTCTAGCCTTGAAATTGCGCCGATGTATTTACACCGTTAAAAGTCGAAATCGATACCAGATTCGTAGTCCCGTTGCCCGTCTGCGGAGACAGTTTGAGCTTGAGCTGCGCTACCTCCCCCTGATTCAATATGCCGGGCTCGTAGACTTCGCCCTGAGTCATGCCCTGGTCGGAATATATCGTGTTTACCGTCCATTCGTTATCTCCCGGATCGCTGTTGTCCGTATGTGCAAGTCTCCTTATGTAATAGTCACCGTTTGCATCGTAATACTGCACCAGCACATCCCAGTCAGCGAACTGGGCAAGACGCACCTCGCCGCTGTTATGAACTGCAACTTCAACATTGGCTCCCTGTTTTTGTGCGTCCAGTATTGAGATATCGGTCCTGTTGACCTCCTGAGTTGTCTGCGCCATCTGTTTCAATGACTGCGACACAGAATCAAATGACGAGAAAGCGGCCTGTGACCAAGTCAAAGCCGCTATTATCATCAAAGCTATAACAAATAGAGCGACTATTGCATTGCTCATTGTTCCTACATACTGAAATAGTATTCGTCAGAGACCCCGTTGGGGATAAGGACCTTGATACGGTACTCCCCGGATGAAAGAGCGCTCTCATAGCTAATCTCAATCCTTGTGGTGGTCGCTATGCCCCACTCCGTGCCATTCTCTATTTCATAATCCCACTGGGGATATTCACCAATGGCATAGTAGTTATGGGGAATCCACGCCCATACTGTCTGGTCGCCATTAAGGAAAACATCGCAGCGTTTGACATCTACTACCTCTTCAGTGCCTATGTTCTTCACCCATACGAAAACATCGAAGTATCCGTTGGAATTCGTATCCTGCCAGACGCCGTTACTGTCCAGCTCTCCGGTGGCATGTATTATGTCAATCTGGCTCTTTATCCGCTCGTTCATCCGCGCCGAAACGCTGCTCAATGCCCCGCTTGAGCTGGTGATAGCCGGATACACAGCGTTAATCACCAGGGTCACGCAAATTACTGCTGCAACCACAAGCAAAATGGTGCTCAGCACCTTATCCATCGTCTACCCGCCTTTTTTATAGAACTGACCTTTTTCAAGGAGCATTGACAGCACAACCGACTCAAGAGCGCCGGTTCGATAACGGAGAAGGCTATCGAGCTCAATCAGCAACTGCATGCTGACCGACGCCGGCACATCCTCAGATTCATCCCTGTCGCTATTGGCATACAAATCTGCAAGCAACAGAATTGCCTGCTTCAGACGTGGCGGCAGGTTGCCTGTTATATCGTAAATTTCAACCAGCTTGGTTATCTGCTCTTTGCTTACGGTTGCGGCAGCCCGGGATAACCATTGTGACAACACAGATACCGTAAGCAAGTCCACCCGGCCCTCGCTGTCAGTTTTAGCGCCCGCGATACCGGTTTCAGGAACACGCCCCACATCGCGTGCTGAAGCCTCAATCTTCTCAGCAGCCGGGCTAACAGTCTCCGGAGCCTCCGGCTCAGCCGTTTTAGGAGCCCCGCGCACAACCTTGACCACATTATTCTCCGGCTGAGCAGATGAGGGAACAGTGTTCGCCCAGGGCGGAGCAGAGGACGCCTGTATACCACCGGTGGCAAGTTGCTCCTTGATATCCAGGAGGACTGCCCTTATCTGATTCTTCAGCACCTTAAACTCTTCTTCCAGATTCTTAATTTTTTGCTCTTCCATGCTGCCACCCTCTTTAATTTACCATTGAGGTCGCTGACGGGGCGGGGGTCGCCGCCCCCTTGTCAGCGACCTCTTAACATTTTTCGCCCACTCCTGTACTAGTTAAGGTCCATTACAGCGTCGATCCTGGCAGGCAGAGTTCTTTCAATTACCAGAACTGCGCCCGTCGGAGGCTTCACTGAGATGGTGAAGGTGTCATACGGGCCCGGCGGGGTGGTTAGCCCGGTCAGGTCAACCGTAATCACAGCCTGTTCGTCCATCTCCAGGAGATTGTCATCATTGTTCATGCCGATGAACTCTATGCTCCAATCAATGTCTTCCTCATGCTGATTGGCATCGGTGTAGCTGATAATGGTGACATGGTCTCCGCTGGTCGGCGATAGGTCTATCTTCTGTCCCTTCAAAGCGTTGGTCAGGGTGAAGACTACCGCCGTTGCTTCCTCGGAGGTGGTGTTGCCGTCGGCGAACACACTCCCCTTGATTTCCATGGAAGCCCTTGCCTCTTGCAGTCCGGCGTGTATCGCTTCCTGCCCCTTCTGGGAAGAGAATATGCCTGCCGACAACACGGTGTAGGCAAACACAGAGGCTACGACCACGAACGCAATCAGGATGATCGCTGTCTCGAGGCCGGTGATGCCTCTCTCATCCCGGCGCAGGCTCTTGTATAATTATAATCTTTTAAGCATCTTGCTTCCTCCTTCTCATTTCTTCTTATTGTGTTTATTTGTTTCCGCACCCGTTACGCTGACTTTAGTACAGTATCATGTAGTCATCAAGCGCAGCAGGTGTGGTTCTCTCGACAACAAGCGCGCTGCCGACGGGAGGCTTAACCTGTATTGTGAAGGTGTGATAGGCGTCCACAGTCTCCCCAACACCGGACAGGTCAACTGTTATCTCGAACAGCTCGCCAGCCTCCAGTAGATCGTCACCGTCATCAAGACCCATCGGGCTCGCGGTCCAAGCCAGGTCATCCTGTCTTACATCCTCGCTGGAGTAAGAGATAACAACAACGTTGGTGCTGCCATCATCGGCTATGCCATTGCTATCGCCATCGGTCGGTATCGTCAGGTCAATGGCTTCACCGTTCAGAGCGTTGGCCACGCAGAACACAAGGTAGTCAACCTGTGTGGCATTACCCTGAGCTACCACATTGCCCTTCATCTCCAACGTCGACCTCGCCTGCTCCAGTCCGGAATGGATTGCCTCCTGGCCCTTTTGAGACGAGAAGATACCTGCCGACAACACGGTGTAGGCAAATACCGAGGCTACGACCACGAAGGCAATTAGAATTATCGCCGTCTCCAGGCCGGTGATGCCTCTCTCATCCCTGCGCATCATCTTTGCAAGTCTTTTCAACATCCTTTCTTCCTCCTTACTCGATTTGGTGCCACTGTCTTTCTTTCTGGCCTGCTGTGGCTCCGCAGGCAATCGTAAAAGCCATAGGTTAGGTTTTGAGCATCCCCATCACCTCCCTCTGGCCTTGACCCATTGGATTTGCTTCCTTCGCATCGTACAGGAAGGCCAAAACATCTTGTTTACGATATCTCCAGTCGCCGCGTTCTCCCACCTTGAAGGCTGTGAGTTTTCCGCTGCGACTCCATCGTCTCACTGAACTGACATGAACCCTGAGATACTCCGCAACTTCATCGCATGTCATGATTGCTTTACCATCCGACCCATACTTTTTAATTTTCCTGGTTGTCCTATTCAAATCGCTGTCCTCTTCGTATCAATGCAACCCTGCGCAGCAATTTCTGTAATCTTTTGTTTCACCGCTATACTTTTCAGCACTAAATTTGCTTATTCGTACAAACGCGTAATTTTGCGAGCAATGCGAAACATCTGGTAGCAATCCTAACAACCGCGTACAATGGCAACAATCACCAGCCAGTACTAAGGGAAATAGGTAAATAGTCATGCCTGAAGATGGCATCAAGATTCGATAAAGAAAGCTCTCCGACCCGAAAGAGGCACGAGTGCAGTACTTTTTCCGTCAAGGAAGATAACATTCCGTATCCTGCCGGAAGATTACGGAGGACAATTCGCAGTCCGCAAAGCTCAAGCCGGGTGTAGTAGCACTTTTGTAGGAGAAAAATACTACTAAAAGGTATCCCTGGTACTCTTGCTATCGGGTCGTTAAATGTTTTATCATTGATAATTAGTATGAATAGCGTTATAGAGGAAAAGACAGGGTTGCCGAGCAACGGCACTATAGAAAGCCTGAAGCTTCGGATTGACGGCTACCAGGCACATTACCTGAAAGCCGGCAGCGGCTCGCCTGTGGTCTTATTGCATGGAGGAGCCAGCGATTCGGGAGACTGGACGGATACCATGTCCGCTCTTTCCCCATACTATTCTTTATATGCACCAGATATCATAGGCTACGGAAAAAGCGATAAGAATAAGAGCGGTTACTATCTTACTGAGTTCGTTGACTTCACCCTGGATTTCATAAAAACGCTGGGGCTGAGTTCCATCGCCCTGGTAGGACATTCTCTGGGCGGGAGGATATGCCTGGATATAGCCCTCCATCACCCTTATACAGTACGCCGGCTCGTCCTTGTCGACACGGTCGGATTCGGCAAACTGGCCTGGTGGGGCACTTTCCTCGGCGCAGCTGCCTGGGGATTTCGTGAATTCATGGGGCGCCCGCAGCCCTATCCCAAATTCCTCAAGGAAGACACGGAGGACAAAGACTGGCAGTGCCTGGACAAACTCACCGAATTAAAGGTACCCACGCTGCTTATCTGGAACCGGCGCGACCCCTACTTCTCCGTGAATCACGCCTTCAGAGCTCAGAAATTAATTCCCGAGGTCAGTCTGGAGATATTCCCCGGCTACGGCCACGCACCCCACATGAAAAACAGGGAACAGTTCAACAACCTTCTGCTGGACTTCCTCAACCACGAACAGGGATAAATCCCCCTCAAACGGAACGCTTGATAGCTTCCATATGCTACATCTAATTCGTCGCGGCTACAACGTAGCGGATGAACAGTCCGATTCCCGCAGCGAATCCGCTGAAGCCTACTATTGACGCGCAAACGTAAGCCCGGAATCCCTTCGGGCTGGCTCCCGTGAACTTTCTGTGCAAGAAACCCTGCCACATAAAGAAGGCAGTCGCCAACACGACAAGGGGAAAAAGAAACACGGGCGACCATAAGAAGAGTAGGCCAATGTAACCCTGAGAGCTATATCCTTTGGAGGAGGTAATTATGGGACGCGACGCCCAGACCAAAACAGGCACAAGCCACCATATTATGAGCATCACAATAGCTACCTTCCCGAAATTGATCCGGGAGATGCGGTCAAATCTAGTCTGGCACGCGTGACACTTGTAGGTGGTCTTCCGGTCAAGGGAGTCAGGCAATTGGTTCTCCGCCCTGCACTCAGGGCAAATGACTTTCACAGGCAAATCCTCCAATCTGCCATATCGTATCGCCACACATCAGTTACGTCAAGGAATACATATAGAGCAGGGGCTCTGTCCCCTGCCTTGATTAGCGGGTGGCAGAGCACCCGCCTATGAAAATGATGGGAATCGCTGATTTTGGGCCTCTTCGGAACGCTTGAAAGCTCCCATATGCCACATCTAATTCGTCGCGGCTACAACGAGCGGACGAATAACGCGATTCCCGCAGCGAACCCGCTGAACCCGAGCACAGACGCCAATATGAAAGCCCGGAATCCCTTTGGGCTGGCTCCGGTGAACTTTTTGTGCGGGAAGCCTTCCCACAGGAAGAAGGCTGTCACCAACAAAAGGAGAGGCAGTAAATACAAGGGCGACCATAAAAATAGTCCGCCAATCCATTCCAGGAAGCTAATTTCGGCAGAGTGAATTATGGGACGCGAGGCCCAGACTAACACAGGCACAAGCCACCATATTATGAGCATCACAATAGCTACCTTCCCGAAATTGATCCTGGAGATGCGGCCGAACTCGGTCTGGCACGCATTACACTTATAGGTAGTATTTCGGTTGAGGGAGTCGGGAAGGCGGTTCTCCGCCCTGCACTTAGGACAAATAACATTCACAGATAAATCCTCCAATTGGCTATATCGTATCATCATACAGGAGTAACGTCAAGGGAATACACAGGGGGATGAGACCACAGGATTTCCACCACGCCTCGATAAAGCCAGTCAGTTGACAATTAACGCTCCGACATCTAATATTGGATTTCAGCGAAAAGAATAAATGTGCCGGTTGGCTAAGATACCCTAAGTATGAAAACCCTGCTGATAAACCCGCCGTACCCCTTCTCGGAAATACCCATCATGCCGATGGGTCTTGCCTATATAGCCGCAGTACTGGAACAAAAGGGTCATGATGTAGAAGTCCTCGACCTCCTCGTGTCCAGGTATTCTAAGGAAAAGATAAAGCATAAGCTTGAGCAGTATAAGCCGGATATCGTCGGCTTGACATCGGTTACCATGAACTATCCCATCGCCTCGGACATCATCAAATACTGCAAATCTATAGATAAGGACCTCATCACGGTTATCGGCGGCCCCCATGTCACTTTCGACACCGTTGATACCCTCACCAAGGCTCCCTGGATAGACATCATAGTGAGGGGTGAAGGCGAGCAGACCATTCTGGACATTGTGAACGGCAAGAAGCCAGGCGAAATAGACGGCATCGCGTATAGAGATAAGAATGATGGCATAAAAATTACCAAGGAACGCAGCCTGATTCAGGACCTTGATGAACTGCCGTTCCCTGCCAAACACCTTTTCCCGATATCGCGATACCATGCCCTGGATGTGCATGCCAGCATAATTACCGGCAGGGGATGTCCCTTCAACTGCGTCTTCTGCGTCGGCTCCAAGATGGGCGGTAGAAGGGTGAGATTCCGCAGCCCCAGGCTGGTCATAGACGAAGTGGAACAGGCTCTGTCATCGGGCTTCAAGGAGATAAACTTCGAGGACGATTCGCTTACAGTCAACCACAAACATCTCTACGCAATCTGCGATGAGATAACGGCAAGGGGTCTGAAATTCAACTGGAGCGCCTTCTCCCGGGCGGACACCGTGAATCCCGAGATGCTGCGCAGAATGAAACAGACCGGATGCACCTGGCTGCTCTACGGCGTGGAAAGCGGCAATCAGCATATCCTGGACCTGGTCAAGAAGAAAATCACTCTGGATAAGGTCAGGGAAGGCGTCAAAATGGCAAGGGAGGCCGGCATAAGCGTGCAGGCATCCTTTATCATGGGACTGCCCGGCGAGACTAAAGAGACCATGAAACAGAGCCTGGAGTTCGGTAAATCGCTGGGGACCTCCTACGGTTTCCATGTGCTCACGCCCTTCCCGGGCACCGAGGTGCGCGAGAAATCTGAAGAATATGGCATCGAGATACTGACCAATGATTGGCTGAAATACGACTGCAACAGGCCGATCACGCGCACCAGAGAAGCCAGCGTGGAGGATGTCACCGCTCACCTGCAGATATACTTCCATGAGCTCAAGCAATATATGGCAGCGCTGTCGAAGGAAAGCGATGCCGGAGACGGCGAGTTTGCCCGCACCAAACGTCGCCGCCAGCTCGCAGCGGCTCTGCTTAAAGAGGACGTAATCGAAAGCGTAGGCCCTGTGAAATCGGAGACAAAACCTGTCGAAGGTCTCACCGCAAAACTGGCGGAGCTGGTGCCCTACTCACAGAATCAAATCAAAGAAGGCATCACCGATTGGGTGGAACGGGGGCTTCTGAAATACGACAAAAGAGACGGCCATCTGTTCTGGCGCTGGAGTTAGTCCCGGGTTCCTCAGCTAATAGAATAAGAAATGGATGCAGGGGCGAGGTAACCTCGCCCCTGCTCTTTAATTACTGCAGAAATTGCGGCGCGTTCAGCGTACCCGCAAATACCTGCCACGCCAGCAGCGATTTAGCGGTCAGGCTAAGCACCATATACCCGTACTCTCCAAAGACATACGATTTCCACCAGCCTTTGCGGGCATATTGCAGCCACATGTTCAGAGGGAACAGCGCATAGAGGAATATCAGAGACCCGATGATTGCATACACGAACGTGGGCGGTCCGGGTGTGGCGCTGGCGAAATAGAGCACTATTCCTATCCAGGGGATGACTCCCACCACGCTGCCGAAAATAAATGAAGTCCAGTCGGTTTTAGCAGTGGTCTGATTATGCAGTTCCATCATCAGACCGAACAGGTTCATCGCTCCGGTAAGGCCGAATATGGCTATCAGGCTCACCATCTCCGTCATGCCGCACAGCGAAGCTATCACCACAATCATCACCGAGGCGCTGAACGAATACTCATACCAGCGCACATAGTTAATGCGCCTGCCCAGATTCCTAATATACCAGGGGAACACTCCGGGAAGCGATACCAGCATGTGGCAGAACGCCGATATGAATAGAAAGGTTGCCAGCAAGAATCGCGGCTCGTAGCTGTATTCGGCACCCCCGCCTATGTACGTCGTAGTAACCGGTGCCATGAAGCCCGAGCCCAAAAGTAAGATGACGATACCCTGCGCGAAATGGAGAATACTGAGGAAGACATTGGTACGCCGCAACCTCCGCTCCTGCGTCGGGGTTACCGCCTGGGTGCTAGCTGCTGCACTGTTACTTGCCATCTTCAACCTCCTCCCGCAAATAATAAGAAAAACCAAAGTGCGACTTTTTTATACGATTTGCATGGATTTGTCAAGCTTATCATGCCACTCTGAAAGCTGATAGCTGAATACCCAGCGATCAATCAACCACATACGATTGAGCAGTGCTTTCCGCCAGCAACGTGCCGTCCCGAAGCGTCATCTCAGCGGCCGTGGTAAAAAGCTTCCTCGTTTTCTTGACCACTCTTCCCGTGACCACCAGCGGCACCCCAATCGGCACAGGCTGCCTCATCCTGACCTCAGTCTTGGCAGTAACCCCTTTTATCTCGGGCCAGTATGCGTAAGCCATAGCCTCATCGAGAATTGTGAAAATAATGCCGCCGTGAACATATCCGCGCCAGCCCTGATATAGCTCGCTTATGACGCACTCACACCTCGCCTCATCGCCACTTTTAACGAACTTCAATTTAAGGCTGACGGGGTTCTCTTTGCCACAGCCGAAACACATGGGGAACTCGCTCTGATTCGCGTCGATCCCCGCCAGCTTCTTTTCCCAGCTCAGCATTTTGTTCTCCTCATTTGTCCCAGTTCCCGAATAGCATAATATTAACGCGTTGTGCAGGTCAATATATGCGAAACGCCCTGCGCGTTTTGCGTTCCCATTCCGCGATGGGATGCTGGTTCCTCATCTCCTTGATTTGTTGGAATACAGGCAAGCCGGCCTCCTGCTCCGCCTCCCACTCTCTGGCGAAGGCGCCCGAGCGTATCTCTTCCAGCACGTCGCGCATGCCCTGAGCTATCTGGGGATTCATGTAGCGCACCGAGCGGGTCATCGAGCCGTATTGAGAGGTGTGTGAATGAAGCTCCATCTGCGGAAAGAATCCCATCTCCACAATCTTCTGCATGGAGTAGGCAAACTCGCCCGAAAGAATCAGCTCCACCATCACCGCCTCCACAGGGTAGCCGGCATCTATAAGCGTCTGAATCGCCGAAAGCAATACCTGCCCGAAGGCAGGTCCGAAAGCCTGCTCCGTGAACAGGTCAAGCTCAGCCTCCTGCTCGAAGCTGAGCAGCATCGCGCCACTCTTCGTTGAGCCTATCCCTTTGGCAATCGCCAGTACGGTTTTGAGCGCGTTCCCTGTGGCATCCTGATGGACGCCGATGAAGCTGGGGAAGCCTTTTTTCTCCATATAGCGCTGCCGCACGCCGGCTCCAATCATCCTCGGCGCTGCCATGACGACATCGACGCCTTTGGGCGGCTTAATCAGCTTGAAGGCAACATTATAGCCAGAGGCAAAACAGACAGCCTTGCCCTTAGAAAGCCCCGGCAGCACCTGCTTTTGGAACACCTCGGGCATGACCTCATCGGGAATCAGCAACAGCACAACCTGAGCCTTCTCAGCAGCTTCCCGAATCGAAAAAACGTCGAAGCCGTCACTCTTAGCCTGTCGTTTGGTATCATCGGCGCGGACGCCGATAATCACCTCCAGCCCGCTGTCCCTCAGATTAAGCGCCTGCGCCCTCCCCTGATTGCCATACCCGATAACCCCGACGGTCTTGCGCTTCAGGAAGCCGACCTGGGCATCCTTATCGTAATAGAATCTTTTCACAACCCCCTCCCATTTCGTAGGGGCACGGCATGCCGCGCCCCTGCCTTTCTTAAACCTCTATCACGTCACCGACCTTCTCGGGAATTCTGACCTCAATCCCGCTCCCCTTCAGCCTATCTACATAGAACCCGGGGGTTTCGCTGTGGACAGGGATAAGCACCCGCGGCTTTATCTCGCGGACGATGCGGAGCAAATCGGTGCCGCAGGCATGTCCCGAGGCATGCAAGCCCTTCTCTTCCTCGGGCACCCGCCAGTCGCCGTTGCTCTCCACAGGCAGCCCGAAGGGTTTGATGCCGAAGTGCTTGAGCCACTCGTGCAGGCGGCGAAAGTCTATCTCCTGCTCTTCATCATGAGGTTCGCTGGAGCTGAATACATAGAGGCTTCCCGGAGCCGGTCTGATGCTGGGCAATTCGTTTATGTCCAGAAAGCTGAAACAGAGGATGAACCTGTCCTGTGCCGACCTCACATCCTCAGCCATCACAATCTTGCCTTCGTAATCCTGACACAGGTTTCTCATCCATATAGAAGGTGACTTGGACGCAATGGTATCCTGGTAGATAACAAGGTGAGCATCCCTAGCAATATCGGGCATCTTCGGCTCGAGCAGGCGCATGGTCTTCAGCAAATAGGCATCCTTGGGCAATATCGCCAGCTTCCTGCCTGTCTCTCCGGCAATTTGCAGGAAGGTGAGCAGACGGTCAACATCCCTTGCAGAGAAATCGGCGATCACCAGGCTCTTTGCCTCCGCAATAACCTTTAATGCGTTACCATAGACCTCTTGCTCCGTGACATTCGACTCCCTCCCGACATTGGTGCCCTCCAGCAGCAGTGCCACGGGATGCAGGGCAGAGGCTTCCTTAATAAACGTCTCGGTGAAATTACTCCGTTTGCCGTGAAGCCGCAGGTCGCCGCTGTATATTATCCAGCCCGAGCCGGTCTCGATGCCCCAGGCGGAGGCTCCCGGAATAGAGTGGTCGACGGGGAAGCAGCGCAGATTGAAACAGCATTTGCTGTGAGCCTGCAAGGGACAAGATGCAAGCTCCTTCTGTTTAGGGGTTTTCTCCCAGAAGCCCTGTGTCCAGAACCTATGGGCGGCGGCACTCAGGGCATTCAAGCTCCTGTCAGGCACGCAGAACTGCCTCTGTTGCTTGGCATCGGCAGTATTGGCAATCAGAGACTGCTGCTTCCAGCCGCTGGGGCAATCCCAAACGACAGGATTGAAATAGCACACGCTCTGGTCGAATCCGGATTTCCCCGAGTCCTGCATCGCTTTGGCGATAAACGCCGTTACGGCGCTGGAGTACACGGGTACGTCCGATTTGAGAAATGAAATATAGCCGGAGTGGTCGAGGTGGGCATGAGACAGCAGCACGCCGTCCACCCCTTCGAGCTTGCGGTAATCGCGCTCACTGCGGAACTGCTGCCATAGATTCGGTATCTCCAGGTCTTCCCGGTACAACCCCTCCAGCGGGGGCAGCAACTCCATCACCAGCGGGTCGAGCAAGCCGGCTCCGGGGCGGGGCTTCAAGTATTCTTCATAGAACTGCTTATTCCTCTTGAAGGGAAACCCGAAGTCCAGGAATAGCTTCTTCTCACCCTCTTCGAGAAGTATTTTATTCCCGCCTATTTCGTTGACGCCGCCGTAAAAAGTCAGTTTAACCATTTTGCACTCTGCTCTGCATTCAAGGGTAAAGCCAACTTAGGATTTAACTATGATACTCTGAACTTGCTCTCATCCTTTTTTTCTGTCGCCCTAACAGAACGACAACAATGACAACGACAAACGCCATCTCAATGGCAAATCCCCAAGGAGTCGTGACCCATGATAACCACTCATGAATAACACCCTTCCCGACGATTGGACGTAGAATCAGCCAGTCAATAATATCGGGCGCTAAAGCCCATACCATTCCCCACCAGTAGTGACGCAGCAAAAATCCCACGGCGATAGTGGCTACAACTAATGCAACCAATGTCAGAATGCTCGGCACATCATGAGGGTAAGGAAGAAAACGTAGTATAGCCGGTGAATCTGATGGCCATGGATAAGGGGCATGCCACATGTTCGTGCTATCAACGATTGCTGTGCTGGCAAACGCAACCGCCGCTGTCGGAAGTTTTCTTCTTATGCCAGCCTGACACAGGGCTCCTACAGCCATGTGGGCAGGTGGAAACATAGACCCTCCTCATATTGCCACAAATCTGCCCATTGACTCATTTGCTTAGCTCACAGTCTAACGCAATATTTGCTAAGTCGCAAGAGAGAATAGCTGAAAAGCGTGCTGGCTTTGTTAGAATACAGTGCTTATACTAATGGCATGGCAACCAAACCTTTGCTCAAAGCGCTAACAGAAGCCGGACTGGACTCGCGAAGGCGTCTTGCCGACGCCATTCGGGAGGGCAGAGTCAGGGTAAACAAGATAGTTGCCGAGGACTTCCGTCAGTCCATTGATATTGAAAATGACAACATTACGATAAACGGGCAGCCTGTCGATTTGAAGCCCGAGCGACTGGTTTATCTGATGCTCAACAAGCCAGCAGGTGTCATGTCCACTACCAGCGACGAACGGGGGCGCAGGACGGTTATCGACCTCCTGCCCGAGAAGTACCGTCATCTCAGATTATACCCCGTGGGACGGCTGGATAAAGACACCACAGGGCTGCTGCTGCTGACCAACGACGGCGAGCTGACCAACCGGCTCACCCACCCCAGATACGAGCGCGACAAAGAATATCTGGTCTCTATCAAGGAAAAACTGAAGCCGTCGGAAAGGCAAATGCTGGAACAGGGCATAAAGCTTGAGGATGGT
>VGNW01000005.1 GCA_016865955.1 Chloroflexota bacterium
CCTCAGCGCTGTACCTTGCTTGACTCATGGTATATGTCCTAATTATACTAGAGTGGTTAGGCACACACCTGTACATTTTAACACGTCTGACTAGTGCAATCTAATTCAGGAAGAGTAAAGGCACGACAAGGGGCTTAAGCCCCTTGTCCGATAAAAATGAAATCTCTGGTTCGTGAAGTTATACAGGTCATCCTCCTCGCACTGGTTATCTTCTTTGCCGTCCATTTCATGATACAGAACTTCAGAATAGACGGCACCAGCATGGAACCGAACCTGCACAACGGACAGTATGTAATAGTCAATAAGACAGCCTACTGGTTCGGGCGTAATCCGGGCAGAGGCGACGTTATCATATTCAACGCACCCGACCAGCCCCAGTACGACCGCGTCAAAAGGGTTATCGGGCTTCCCGGCGATACGGTTGATGTGAAGCCCGACGGCTCTGTGTACGTCAACGGCGAGCTGCTCAATGAACCTTACCTGCCGGCACATCACAGCGGCACCAGCGGGGTCTGGACGGTACCCGAAGGGGAATATTTCGTGATGGGGGACAACCGAAGCGTGAGCTACGATTCGCGGGAGGGCGGGACGGTGCCGCGCGACAGGATTATAGGCAAGGCGTGGGTCGTCATCTGGCCGATACGGGACTGGGGCTTTGCCCCCAACCAGTCGCTGGAATTAGCAGCAGCATTACCCTGACTTTACCTGTTCGACCATTCGACTTGACTTAAAAATTTGCTTAAACTACAATCAATCCTACTGACAGTCTGCCGGAGATGCAATATGAAGAAAGACCTGATGGAAATACTAGCCTGTCCTGTCTGCAAAAGCGACCTCAAACTCGAGGTTACCGAAGAGGACGAAAAAGAGGTAATCACCGGGACACTGAAATGCACCAAGTGCTCGGAGGCCTACCCGATTAAAGATGCCATTCCCAACCTCCTGCCGCCGGACCTCAGGAACTAAGAGCAGAGTTCCGCCGTCATTATATATTGAACGAAGTATTAAGTCGTAAGTGAGGAGGTTTGAACAGGTCGATGAACAGATTTCAAATAGGCGGTATGCTGATTTGCCTGGTCTGTGTTATCCTTGCCGGCCTCTTTATCTGGGGATTGGTCGCCGGTGAGCCCTGGCGTTTCTGGGCTATCGCCGCCCCTGTAATCGTTATCTTCCTCGGCGCTCTGGGAATCGGGTTCTCCATCGGACGGCTGATGTCCTCCACAGCAGTGGAAGCTCCTTCCCACAGGTCAAAAGCCAAACAGGGAAGTGCACCCAGCACCTCCGCCTGAAGCTGAAATAGGATTGCCTCTACGGACTATAGGTAACCCTCGATTCGGGCGATTCCCATACCTCGACCTGTGAAACTGCAACCCCTTTTATCCGCCTTTTCAACTCCTTATAGATGGTCGCCGCAATGTTCTCGGATGACGGGTTTACCTTGTCGAACGGTGCAATGTCGTTCAGGCAAACGTGGTCGAACCGCTTCAAAACCTCGCCCACATGCTTTTTAAGCTCCACAAAATCGTAGGCTATCCCGATATTGTTCAGCTTCTCCGACTTCACACTAACCACGACCTCAAAGCGATGCCCGTGCAACGCCTCGCACCTGCCGCCATAGCCCCTCAGATAATGGGCGGCATCGAAATGCTGTCTCACCGACACTTGATACATATCTCCTCCCACAAATTAGCAGGCTGTCAGCCGTCAGTTTTCAGCTATCAGTTTTACTTTCTGGCCTAACATACGTGTCTTTCTGACCCCGTTCTTACCCTCAACATCAGCGAGCAAATCGCTTACCTTTTTCTTCAACTGAGGATGCACCAGCTCCGGCGCAATCTCAGCCAGAGGCACAAGCACAAAGGCGCGCTCGGCGATATGGGGGTGGGGCACGGTCAGTTCTCCGGTTTGAATGACGCGTTTTCCGTAGAATAGTATGTCGATGTCGATAAGCCGTGGGGCATTGCGGAAGCTGGGCTGCCGCCCCAGGGCGCTCTCTATTCCTTTCACAAAGTTGAGAAGCTCCAGAGGAGCAAGTCTGGTGACTCCTCTCAAAACCGCATTGAGAAACATCGGCTGCTCTGTGTTATATAGCGGGTCAGTTTCATACACTGAAGAAATCTTATTAATCGTTACTTTCTCCGACAGGCGTTCTACAGCCGACTCAAGATTGCCCATCCTGTCCCCGAGGTTGGAGCCCAGGCCGAGGTATATCTCAACGTCTTTCACGAACTCTTGCCTCTGACTAAGGCATCGCTCATCCTGACCACGCGCACCATCTGAGCCACATCGTGCACTCTCACAATGTCTGCGCCGTTGGCGATACCGATGGCTACAGTTGCCGCCGTACCCTCCAGCCGTTGGTCAACGGGTAAATCGAGCACATGCCCGATAAACGACTTTCGTGAAGTTCCCAGTAATATAGGTCGTCCCAGCACCTTAAGCTCGGACAGGCGGCGCACAATCTCCAGATTCTGCTCCACCGTTTTGCCGAAGCCCACGCCGGGGTCGATGATAATGTTCTCCCGGGGCACACCGGCACCCAGCGCCGTTTGCATGCTTTTTTTAAGGCTGGCGATAAGCTCGGGAAAGAAATTCCGAAAACCTGAATCCCTCTGGTTCTGAGAGATTATCAGAGTTACCCCTGCCTCCGCAGCTACCCTTGCCAGTTTCGGGTCCCGCTTCAGCTCCCAGACATCGTTTATCATGCGCGCACCGGCTGCTACCGCCCTTCTCGCCACGCCGGACTTATAGGTATCAATGCTAATGGGCACAGGAAGCTCGTTTGCCAGCTTTTCGATGACGGGTATAACACGTCTTAATTCCTCCTCAGATGAAAGAGGCCTGGCACTGGGTCGAGTGGATTCCCCGCCGACATCTATGATGTCGGCGCCCTCAGCGACCATTCGCTTCGCCTGCCCGACGGCAGCCTCCGTATCGCGCAGCCCGTCGCCGGAAAAGGAATCAGGGTCGACATTGACAATGCCCATGACATAGGTGCGCTCCCCCCACCGGAACTCCGTGTCACCACATCGAGTCACACCCAAGGGTTTGTTTGAACGGCTATTCACAATGAACTCCCAACGTAGTTACATTATAGCATGAAGGCTGATAACTTCCCTAAAAATGTAAGGGCGTTCAATTGAACGCCCTTACAAATGCGAAAACAGCCAGCGTTTAACCTTTTATCACGCCGATGGGTCTGGCTTTGACCACCTTCAACGATATGCCGGCGGCGTGGGCTACATGCACAACCTCGGTTACATCTTTGTAGGCTGACGATGCCTCTTCTGCCAGACCCGAGAGGCTTGCCACTTTGACTGCAATCCCGCGGGAAGCCAGTTCAGCCAGGATGTCTGAGCCGCGGACACTTCGCTTGGCTGCGGAGCGGCTCTGCACCCGTCCTGCTCCGTGGCAGGTGGAGCCGAAGGTCTCCTGCATTGCCCTCTCGGTGCCCAATGCCACATAGGAGCAGCGTCCCATATCGCCGGGGATGAGCACGGGCTGCCCGACCTTACTGTAGGCACGTGGTATGTCGGGGTGACCTGCGGGGAATGCCCTCGTGGCGCCCTTGCGGTGCACGCAGACATTGAGTTTCTTGCCCTCCACCTGATGTTCCTCAATCTTGGCGATGTTGTGCGCCACATCGTAGACCACTCTCATGCCCAAATCACGCGGGCTTTTATCGAAGACCTTGGCAAAAGACTCCCGTGCCCAGTGGGTGATGCACTGGCGGTTCGCCCAGGCGTAATTGGCGGCGCAAGCCATAGCTGCGAAATAGGCTTGCCCTTCGGGCGATTTCACCGGCGCGCAGGCAAGCTGGCGGTCGGGAAGCTCGATGCCGTAGTTTCTGGCTGCCTGTCCCATCGTCTTGAGGTAGTCGTCGCAGACCTGATAGCCGAACCCTCGCGAGCCTGTGTGAATCAGAAGCAGTATCTGTCCGACATCGTTTATGCCGAAGACCTGCGCGATACCGGCGTCATAAATCTCATCGACCACCTGAACTTCGAGGAAATGGTTGCCCGAGCCAAGTGTCCCTGATTGCGGCATGCCGCGAGTCTTCGCTCTTTCGCTCACTTTATCGGGGTCGGCTCCCTCCATACTGCCGTGCTCCTCGGTATATTCGAGGTCTTCCCTCTCCCCGAATCCCGATTCCACCGCCCAGGCAGCACCCTTAATCAGGAGTCTCTCGATTTCCTTGCCCTTGAGCCGTATCTTACCCTCGGAACCCAGACCTGAAGGCACATTGGCGAAGAGGTCGTTCAGCAGCCTGTCTATCCTGGGTTTGACCTCTGGCTCTATCAGATTGGTGCGCAGCAGGCGCACGCCGCAGTTGATATCGAAACCAACACCGCCGGGCGATATTACGCCGTCGCTGACGCGGGTGGCAGCAACTCCTCCGATGGGGAAACCGTAGCCCCAGTGAATATCGGGCATAGCCATCGACCTGCCCACAATGCCGGGCAGGAAGGCGACGTTGGCTACCTGCTCCAGCGACTGGTCTTCCTTAATCTGACGCAGCATCTTTTCATCGGCGTAGACCAAACCGGATACCCTCATCCCGGGTTTATATGATTTGGGTATCTCCCAGCGGTAATCGTCTATTTTGACCAGCTTGCCCTGCCATCCCTCTGTCATCTCATCCTCCCCCTAAATGTCCAGAATGAACTGGACTTTCGCCCCATTTTTCTTCTTTTCGACCTTGAGCATGTGATATGTGGCTGCCTTAACCGACGTTTTCAGTTGATGGCGCGATGTGTCAATTTTTTCACCATATATTTTAGCTTTGAGACTGGTCTGACTCAGCCCGGTTATATCGAACCTGCTGAATATGATATGTTCAATATCGAATATATACAGCAACTCGTTCAGCCAGTCTACCAGCAGAGCCTCTCGGTCCGAGGACTGAATAGCGATATCGCGCTTGACCTCTTTCTTGACTCCTTGGAGGTCAGCTATCTGGCTGAACATGCCGTAGGCAGCGCTGGCAAAGGCTTCCTTGAGATCTTTGCCATAGGCGATGATGCCAACGTCAGCCGTGTGGTCGAATACCTCGAATCTAGCCACGATGCTCCCCCAGTGGACAGATTATATCATACATAGAAATTCCTCTCCCTTGACGGGAGAGGCTAGGTGAGGGTGAAACCTCTGTCCCCCCTCTCTCTTCCTCTCTCCCTCCAGGGAAGAGAGGACTTTAAATAGTACCTGCGCAGTTGTTTTGTGCTAAAATTCTGGCATGAAATTTATCGTTGACTCCAATGTGGGCAGGCTGGCGCGGTGGCTCAGAATCGCGGGTTTCGATACCCTATTCATCAACGACCTAGACGATAACAGGCTGGTCAGGATTGCCCTGCAAGAGGGCAGGGTGCTGCTCACCAAGGACACGCAGATACTCAAGAGGCGCGTGGCTGCCACGGGTCGACTGAAGGTGCTTCTGGTAGAGGGCGAGGAGGTCAAAGGGCAATTGAGACAGGTGGTAAAGACGTTTAATCTGGCAAACGAGGTGAAGCCATTTACGCTCTGCCTCGAATGTAACAAGCCGCTTGTGGCTAAGAAGAAGGAGGATGTCGAGGGGCAGGTGCCTCCTTATGTTTTTAAGACTCAGACCCAGTACATGCAATGTCCTGAGTGCCGGCGTGTTTACTGGCGAGGCACTCACTGGGAGCGCATGAGCAGAGAGCTGGAAGACATAGTGGAGAGCGCGTGAGAAAAGCAGCCTTTGTTTACGATGAGGAGCTGGGATGGCATACCATCGTAGAGGGCAAGGTATTCAATCCCACCCGCCTGCAATATACCTATGAGCTGCTCAAGGCATATAATGCCTTCGATGAATCAACCTCGATACTGGTAAAACCGGAAAGGGCGGACGAATCGGCACTGCTCTCTTTTCACACCGAGAAATATGTAGCGGCAATCAAGAGCTTCAGCAGGGGCGAAAGTAAATTCAACCCTCGTGAGTTCAATTGCAGCGAGCACGGCGATAATCCCACTTTTCCCGGCATGTATGATGTTTCTGCTACGATAGTAGGCGCTTCTCTCAAAGCAGCGGAGCTGGTGGCTGAGGGCAAGGCGGATGTCGCTTTCAATCACGCGGGCGGGGGGCACCACGCTGCGCCGGGCTGTGCCTCGGGATTCTGCATTTTCAACGATGTGGTCATCGCCATAAAGTATCTGCTGGCAAAAGGGCTGCGGGTAGCCTACATCGATATCGACGCCCACCACGCCGACGGGGTGCAGGATGCGTTCTATGATACCGATAAGGTGCTGACTATTTCGCTGCACGAGACGGGTCGGTTACTTTTTCCAGGCACAGGCGAGGTATCCGAGATTGGCGTAGGTGCCGGTAAGGGATATTCGGTGAATGTGCCTCTAGCTCCTTATACCGATGACGAAATCTACCTCCAGGCGTTCGACCAGGTAGTGCCTGCGCTGGTTGGTAGCTTCAAGCCGGATATAGTGTTCACCCAGCTTGGCTGCGATACTCATCATATCGACCCGATGACGCAGCTCAGCCTGACCACTGCCGGATATGAAGCGGTGATAAAGAGAATCCGCAAGCTGGCTCCGAGATGGGTTGCTGTAGGAGGCGGGGGCTATGAGGTGAGCGTGGTGGCGCGGTGCTGGACTCTGGCTTACGGCATAATGATAGACCGCGATTTGCCCGACGAGATACCGCAGAGCTATCAGGAGCTTTATGGCTTAAAGAGGCTCAGGGATAGCGAGAAACCACACATTGATAGCCGCAGCAGAGAGCAAGCCCGCCGTTTCGCCGAGGAGAGCGTGGCAGGTGTAAAACGGCTGGTATTCCCGTATCACAGGCTGTGATTAATACCATGTAGGGGCACAAGATTTTGTGTCCCTACTTTACCGTCCCCGATTTGCGCAGTTCGTCTATCTGGTGGGCGGTGTAGCCTAGACCTTTCAGTATCTCGTCTGTGTGCTGTCCCAGCAGCGGCGCGAAGTGCCTGAACTTCGCCGGAGTGTCCGAGAGCTTAATCGGCATGCCCATATGTTTAACCTTGCCCTGAGTGGGGTGTTCGAACTCGGGGAACATCTCGCGGTACTGCAACTGAGGGTCGTTGACCACCTCATCGAGCTCCAGTACCGGGCTGACGCAGGTATCTGCTTCCTTCATGATCTGCGTCCACTCGTCTCTGGTCTTGGTCAGAATGGTATCTTTTATAATGCCGTAAACCTCGTGCAGCTTCTCGCCTTTGGCGCGGTGGTGATAAATCAGGTCTTCCCTGCCGATAGCGCGGCAGAAGCGCTCCCAGAAGTGAGGCTCTATCAATCCCGTGGTGATGAACTTGCCGTCCTTGCACTGCCAGACGTTTATGCTCAGCGAGGACCAGCCTCTCCGGGGTATGAAGCCGTCCCTGAAGTATCTGAGCAGGCTGACGGTCATAAAGGATAATACGCTGTCGGTCATGGATATATCCACAAACTGTCCTTTGCCGGTCTTCTCCCTCGCTATGACGGCGCAGAGTATGCCGATTACAGCGTGCAGCGAGCTGCCGATATCGCCCACGGCGGCACGGATAATCACCGGGTTTCCTTTATGGTCTCCGGTCAGCCCCACTGCTCCGCCTATCGAAGTGTAATTGGGGTCGTGTCCCGGCAGGTCGCGATAGGGGCCGTCCTGTCCGAAGCCGGTCAGGCTGCAGTAGATAATCCGCGGGTTCAGCTTGGAAACCGTTTCGTAGTCCACCTTCAACCTCTTGGCGACGCCGGGGCGGAAGGCTTCCATAATGACATCGGCGTTTGCTGCCAGCTTATAGAAAATCTCCTTGGCTTCGTGGGCTTTGAGATTAAGCGCGATGCTTTTTTTGTTGCGTGACAGGTAGTCGTGAGCGGCGTGTTTCTCCTGGTCGGGAATCATTCCCAGGGCATATCCAGGGTCTTCTATCTTGATTACCTCTGCACCCATGTCGGCGAGCATCATGGTGCAAAATGGCCCGGGTACTGTGCGGGACAGGTCGATAACCTTTATTCCTTCCAGTGCCAGCGTCATCGGAGTCCTCCCCATCGAACTGGTGATATAATACACCGACGAAGGCTTTTCTGCCAGCGTTAGCAACTTTCAGAAAGACCGTTCGCCCTGAGCTTGTCGAAGAGCCGTTCATGGTTCGACAGGCCTGTCCTGAGCGAAGCCGAAGGGCTCACCACGAACGGAATCACTGACCGCTGAAAGCTGAGAGCTAATATTGACTTTAATCACCTTCGAGTCTATGCTAAAGTACTGTGGCGAAGCGAAGGATAGATATCCTGCTCGTGGAGAAGGGGCTGGTGGAGAGCCGGGAAAAAGCCAGGGTTATGGTTATGGAGGGCGCTGTTACGGCTGACAACAGGACGATTGTCAAGCCCAGCACCCTGGTCAACGAAGATGCCGATATACAGATAACTCAACCCCCCGCTTTCGTAAGCAGGGGCGGGCTTAAGCTGGAATATGCTTTAGACCAATTCCAGATTGATGTAAACGGATTGGTGGCGGTGGATGTCGGCGCCTCCACGGGTGGTTTCACGGATTGTCTGCTCAAGCGCGGAGCCAGCAAGGTCTATGCGGTTGATGTCGGCTACGGACAGCTCGATTACCGGCTGAGGCAAGATTCCAGAGTGGTTGTAATGGAGCGAGTCAACGCCCGTTACTCTTTCACTCTGCCCGAGCCTGTCGATCTGGCAACGGTCGATGTATCGTTTATATCGCTGGAAAAGGTTGTGCCTGCGGTCTCTGGGTTAGTGAGGAGCGGAGGTTATATAATAACGCTGGTCAAGCCGCAGTTCGAGGCGGGGAAAAGACAGGTAGGCAAAGGCGGGCTGGTCAAAGACCCGCAGGTGCATGCTGCCGTTCTAGCACGCTTCATCAATTGGGCTGTTGCCCGTGATTTTAGAATTCGGGGATTGATAGCTTCGCCAATACTGGGCGCTGAGGGTAATAAGGAGTTTCTGGGGTTGCTTCGAAAGCCATATACCAAAACCGGGTAGCCTGGAGCACCTGCTCCAGGCAGGGTTGGAGCGTGTGCTCCAACCTACCCCATTTATATAAAGGTTGTGACTATGAAAAACGAAGGATGCTCGCGGAAAAAAGTAGGCATACTGTTTCAGCCCAAGATTTCCGCCGCTATGAAACTGGCGCAGAAGCTGGAAAAGGTTGTAGCGGATACGGGCGCTGCGGTATGGCTTTGCTCGGCATGGGATGAGGAGAAGGCATGCCAGCAACTGAATGAAACGAGGCTCATAGTCTGTCTGGGCGGCGACGGCACTATCATCAGAGCGGCTCGCATCGCCTGCACCGAGTCCGTCCCCATCCTCGGCGTGAATCTGGGACGCGTCGGGTTTATGACCGAGCTGAGCCCCGATGAGGCTTTGACCCGCGTGCCCGCATTTATCGATGGCGAGGGCTGGGTGGAGGAGAGGGCGATGCTCCAGGCGGAGGTCGTCTCAGGGGACGGTAAGCAGTATCACGCCTTGAACGATGTGGTTGTGGCTCGCGGCGGGCGCTGCCGCCTGATTCGGATTAAAGCAACCATAAACGGAGAACTGCTGACTACCTATAAATGCGATGGATTGATTGCGGCAACCGCCACAGGCAGTACCGGGTATGCTCTCGCTGCCGGCGGTCCCATACTCAATCCTCAATCCGGCGATATCATACTGAAGCCTGTCGCAGCCCATCTCAGCCTGTCCGCCGCGCTAGTGCTGCCTTCCGAGGCAACAGTTGAGCTTGCAGTGAGCACAACCCATCAGGCTACGATGAGCATCGACGGACAGATTGAGGTTCCTTTGAACGATGGTGACGTGGTGAGAGTGAAAAGCAGTCCCTACGTAACCAGAATGCTCAGAGCGCAATGGCCCTCGTCTTTTTATAGCACTTTAATGAAGAGGCTGGATAAGCAGGAGTAATACAGGATGAAGATAGAAAAAGCCAAGATAACCGACGCTGCGCAGATGCACAAGCTGATAAATCAGTTCGCCACCCGGCAGGAAATGCTGCCTCGCGCCCTGAGCGAGATATACGAGAATATCCGCGACTACTTCGTGGTCAGGGAAGGGGGAAAAGTAGTTGCCTGCGTGGCGCTGCATGTGAGCTGGTCTGATTTGGCTGAGATAAAGTCGCTGGCTGTAGCTGATGGCTGGCAGGACAAGGGCATCGGTAAAGAGCTGGTGAAAAAGTGTCTCGAAGAAGCTAAAGAGTTGGGCATTGCCACTGTCTTTTGTCTGACGTACAAGCCTGATTTCTTTCAGAAATGCGGCTTTGCCCACATCGAAAAATCGCAGTTGCCGCGCAAGGTCTGGGGCGAGTGCTATACGTGCCCGAAGTTCCCCGATTGCGATGAGGTGCCGCTGGTAGTGAACCTGGGGACCCCGCATCACCTAGAGGGTGGAAATGAAGGAAAGAACGCTGCGCACTGAGCGTATTTACGAAGGTAAGATAATCAACCTGCGGGTCGATACCGTTGAGCTGCCCTCGGGCAGGACGACGAAGCGTGAAATTGTGGAGCATGACGCGTGCACGGCAATCGTCGCTCTGGATGCAGAGGGCAAGGTGCTTTTAGTTAGGCAGTACCGCAAGCCCGTAGAGAAGACGCTTCTCGAAATACCTGCTGGTGGCGTTGACCGCGGTGAGAAGCCTCTCGAGGGCGCTCGCAGGGAGCTTGAGGAGGAGACCGGTTTCACAGCGAAGCGCTGGGAGAAGCTGAGCGTATTCTATACCAGCCCCGGCTTCTGCACCGAGGAGATGTACCTGTATCTTGCCACCGGACTGAGGCCGCTCAAGAGGAAGCACGACGACGATGAGAACATCGAAGTTGTGCCCACGCCGCTGAAAGACACCCTGAAACTGATTGCCTCGGGGGAGATATGCGATGCCAAGAGCATCGCCGGCCTGCTCCTGGCAATGTGCAAGCTGAAGGTTTAGCTTATCACGCCGGCTTTGCGTAGCGAGTTGATTTCCTTCTTTTTATAGCCGAGTTCCCCAAGTATTTCCTCTGTGTGCTCGCCGAATTTCCTGCTCCAGTTCCTCACCTGAAACGGCGAGCCGGACAGCTTGAACATCGAGCCTACCTGCTTGACGCTGCCCAGCGCGGGATGGGGCATCTCTCTTATCATGCCGCGGGCAAGCAGATGGGGGTCTGAGACTGCTTCGTCAATGGAATAAACAGGTGCAACGCATGTGTCTTTCTGCTTCAGGATTTTCACCCACTCGTCGCGTGTCTTGGTCAAAAAAGTTCGCTTTAAGTACTTAAAAATCTCCTCTTTCTTGTCGCCCTCGGCATACTGGTGTTCGATGAAGTCCTCCCGTCCCAGAAGCCGGCACAGGTTGGCATAGAACCACGGCTCGAAGGATGCGACAGTTATGTATTTGCCGTCCTTTGTCTCGTAAACGTTGTACCAGGGGTGTTGACCGGTGAATATCGTGTCCCCTCTTTCGTAGTTGAAGCCATAGGTAAGATGAGGATTCAGCCACATGTACATCATCGCCACTATGCCGTCCGTTACGGAGACATCTACGAATTGCCCCTTGCCGGTCTCATGCCGGGACATCAACGCCGCCAGAATCCCGATGGCAGCACCCATACCGCCGCTGGCAAGGTCAGCTACCAGCGTTCCCGGAGGCACCGGCGGTCCCCCTTTTACGCCGGTCAGACCCAGAAGACCGCCTGTGGCGATGTAGTTCAAATCGTGTCCCACGAGGTCGCGATAGGGACCGTCCTGCCCGTAGCCCGACAGCGAGGCATAGACTATCCTCGGGTTAGCCTTCTTGACGGCTTTGTAATCTACACCCAGCCGCTTCATTACCCCGGGTCGGTACCCCTCCATGACGACATCGGCAGTCTTTGCCAGTTTGAAGAAGATATTGCGTCCTGCGTCGGACTTGAGGTCGAGCCCCATAACCTTACAATTTCGTATTCCCGGGAAGTCGGGTGCGTCGGGAAGGGCATATCTGGCCAGACCGCCGCGTTTCTCGGGGTCAGGCTCGTGAATTTTAATAATCTCAGCGCCGAGGTCTCCCAGGATAGTGGCGCAGAAGGGCCCGGGGCCCACCCATGCCATATCCAGCACTCTTATGCCCTGCAACGCCAAACGCATATGTATATTCCTTTGGAATAGGATACTCGGTGTTCTCTGTCATTCTGAGCTTTAGCGAAGAATTTCAGTACTTACCACCGAGCTATTATCGGAGATTCTTCGGGCTTACTTACCGTTCGGCAAGGACGCCTCAGAATGACTACCTATTTTTATCCTTTGTGGTGAGTCTGCTATTAAGCTTTGTCTTTAAGGCCAGACGATGCCTCTTATGCCCAGGATATCCCTGCCCACAATCAGCTTCTGCATCTGGGTTGTGCCGTCGGGTATGGTCATCGTGCGGGCATCCCTGAAATATCGTTCTACAGCGAATTCGTCGGACAGACCCATTGCGCCGTGAATCTGAATCGCCTTTGAAGTCGTCCTCACCGCAGCTTCGGTGGCGAAGGCTTTTGCCAGCGACGATTGCCAGCGGCACTTCTGTCCCTTGTCGAGGAGGTCGAGGGCGCGGAAGGCGAGCAGCCGTCCCGCCTCGGTCTCCGTTATCATGTCCACCAGCATCTCCTGTATCATCTGGAAGCTGCCGATTGGTCGCCCGAACTGATTCCTTTCCTGCGCATATTTGATTGAAGCGTCTATGGAAGCCTGGGCAATGCCCGAGCACATCGTCCCCACCATAGCGCGGGAAATGTCGAAGAAAGCCATTGTCCTCTTATACCCTGCACCGGGGTCGAGAGCATTCTCTTTAGGCACTTTACAGTCGTCGAAGGAAAGCTCTGAAGTAGGGAAGCTGCGCATGCCTAGCTTATGCAGTTCTCTGGCGGTGAAGTGCGATTTGTTCTTTTCTACGAGGAAAAAAGCCATGCCCAGAGCGCCCAGACTCTTATCTGTCGTGGCTAGAACAAATGCAGCATCGGCGATGCTGCCGTTGGAAATCCAGGTCTTGGTTCCGTTGAGGAGGTAGTGATTGCCTTTTAGAGTGGCAACGGTCTCCAGGCTGGAGACATCGGAGCCTGCGTTAGGCTCGGTTATCGCCAGGCAGCCGATATATTCGCCTGAAGCGCCCAGCGGCAGCAGCCTCTCCCTCTGCTCCGGGCTGCCTGCCTCGTTCAGCACCCACAAGAATCCTGCAGAGATGAAAAGCGTTCCAGCGAGGCTGCCCCAGACTCTGGACAGCTCTTCGACCAGTATGCCGTTGGTCTTGGCTTCAAGTTGAGAGCCGCCGTACTTCTCGGGGAGGAATCCCGATAGAAAGCCGAAGGGCAGCAATTGTTTAATGAAGCCGACGGCCTCCGCTTTGGTCAGCGCACCCTTCTTTTCATGCTCATTGACCTGAGGGGCTATTTCCTTTTCCAAATAGTTACGCACGGTAGCTTTCAGCATCTGTTGTTCTTCGGTAAAGTCGAAATCCATACCTCCTCCTTTCGACAATTCCAGGGGGGAATTTCTAGACTGTAAGCGAACCTAATGCCCGACTATGCAAATGCTGACTACATTTAGCGGCGGGATGCCGCCCATGTTGTGAGTCAGTCCCACTTTGGGGTCCTTTATCTGCCGGGGACCTGCCTTTCCTTGAAGCTGCTTGTACATCTCGTACATCATGCGAAGACCCGAAGCGCCGATAGGATGTCCGAAGCACTTCAGCCCTCCATCGGGCTGACACGGGATTGCGCCGCTCAGGTCGAAGAAACCAGCTTCGATGTCATCCTTGGCTTTCCCGCGGGGCGAGATACCCAGGTCTTCGTATATGGTAAGCTCGGTGATGGAGAAGCAGTCATGCACCTCCATCATACTTATCTCTTTTCTGGGGTTCTTAATCCCTGCTTCTTTATAAGCCCTGGCTGCCGCATGTAATGTAGACTCCACATGAGTGAAGTCCCAATCGGTGCACATCATCTCCTCACCTGAGCTTGCAGCTATCTGGAGGGATTTGACATATACCGGGTCAGGCCTGTACTTCTTGGCTATGTCGGCACGGCAGACAATGGCGGCCGCTGAACCATCGCTCACTCCACAGCAGTCGAACAATCCAAGAGGCCAGGCGATAATCGGGGCGTTTACCACCTCATCAATCGTTGTCTCGCGGCGGAGGTGTGCTTTGGGATTCATAGCTCCGTTGTGGTGGCTCTTCACCGATATATGAGCCAGGACGCGTTTCCCCTCCTGCGGGCTGAGTCCGTATTGTGCAAAATACCTTGTGCCCATCATGGCGAACATACCAGGGGGGGTATAGTTAGGGAAGGCAAATCTGAGCGTTGTTCCCACCTGCGTATCCGATTGAGGCAAGCCGCCGTAGCCCGTATCCTTGAGTTTCTCCACACCCAGCGCCAGACAAATATCATAGGCACCGGATGCGACAGCATAACAGGCGCCCCTCAATGCCTCGGAGCCGGTGGCGCAGAAATTCTCCACCCTCGTGGCGGGAGCGAAAGGAAGCTTCAATGTAACTGCCAGCGGGATAGCTGATTTTCCTACGGAGACCTCTTCGTAGCAGGTACCGAACCAACCAGCCTTTATGTCCTTTTTCTCTATTCCGGCATCTTCAATAGCTTCAGTGAAGGCTTCGACCATAAGTTTCGACGGACCGGCATCCCATCTCTCACCGAATCTAGTGCACCCCATTCCGATTATTGCTACTTTGTCTTTTATACCTTCTGACATATCTCCCCCTTATAATAGAACGCTCTTGAAATTCTAGGCACGAAAAGGCGTTGCTTTCCAGAAGTATACGTGCACGCCGCGATTGGCATCGTGGAATTTTCTGCGTAAGCTCAACTCCACAGGCATGCCGACCTGCAGAGCATCAAGCTCGCAATCTGTAAGGTCAAACAGCCACCTGCCGCCGCCGTCGAAGTTAACCATCCCGTAGATTGCCGGCGGGCTGGGGCTGAAGGCGAGGATGTCTCCCGTATAGGTAAACAAGTGTCCTGTCTTATCTGAAAAACGATAGTCTTCCATCTGATTGACTGCACCGCATTTGGGGTTGGCGCATATCTCCTGGGCGGGATATTGAGGCGTGCCGCAGCTTTTGCATTTAGTTCCACAAAGACCCAGGAGCATCTTCCGTTCTCTCCAGAGTATTGTCATCTGGGTGGGGGCAACCTCATCGCCGCGACCTCCGGTGTCTATACCTAGCACCTCTCGGAAAGTGACGTATTTCTCATAGAGTCCGATGTCTTTCTTCGAAGCCAGGTGTTTCTTGATACCCCTGCGTTCTTTCAGTTTCTTTATATTCTCGGTGACCTGGAGCAGCACAGCATCGCTGCCGTTGCCGTAGCTGGCGACGATTATTTTATCTCCCGGATTGGCTTCCTCGAGCGCTGCCACCAGTATCATCAGAGGGTAAGCAGCGCCGGTATGACCTATCTCGGTGAACATGTGATTCTGTATCTGTCCGGCACCGAATCCCAGTTTCTTGCCGATGCTGGCATGAGCTCCAGTGTAGACGCAGGGGAAGACCAGCTTGGCGATGTCCTTGGGGGCAAGGCTGTATTTCTTCATCAAACCTGAGATAGCCTCGCCGATGAACTTGCCGTAGCCCTCATCCCGAATCCACCTGTCCTCCCAGGAGCGATTGAACTTATCCTCCTGTGCTCTCCAGACATCGGAGAAATCATAGGTTAGGGAAAAGGTACCTTCGATGCTGGCTATCACTTTATCTTTGCCCAGAAGCAGGGCAGCCGCGCCATCGCCGTAGATTTCCTCCTGATAGCCTCCGGGTTTGCCCAGACGGCAATCTGCGGCACAGACCATTACGCTTTTGGCTGAGCCTGACGACACGGCATCGTAGGCTGAAATAAGCGCGCCCGTGCCTGCCTTAAGCGAGGTGGTAAAATCTGCTGTCCTTGCCTCGTGTCGGAGATCGAGCGCGGTGGCGATTATACCGGCATTTTGCCTCTCCTTGTAGGGGGTTGTGGTAGTGGCGAAGAACAGGCCATCGACCTTCTCGCGTTCCACTCCGTGGAGGCAGTCCACCGCGGCGGCTGCAGCCATCGTGATGCTGTCCTCATCGAAGTTTGCCACCGCCTTCTCGCCGGGGAGCAGAGAGGCAGGATTCAGCCACCCCAGCGCCTGATAGATGGTCATGCGGGCGATGCGGTAGAGCGGGATATAAGCGCCGTAAGATGTGATACCTACCATAATGTCATCCTCCTAATATTTGACCGACTTGCCATATTTCTCCCTGAGCACCCTTTTGAGCACCTTGCCCGTAGGGGTGCGGGGAAGAGCTTCCATGAAATCCACCGACCTCGGTTTTTTATAGCTGGCGAGATGTTGTTTGCAATAATCGATAACCTCTTTCTCGGTCATAGCCTCTCCGGGCTTGCAGACCACACAGGCTTTAATGGATTCGCCCCATTCCTTGTCGTGAACTCCGATGACGGCGCACTCCAGTACCTTGGGGTGTCCGTAGAGAACTTCCTCTATCTCTGCGGGATAGATGTTCTCCCCGCCGCTGATAATCATATCTTTCTTGCGGTCGACGACGTAAATATACCCCTCTGCATCCTGCCTGACAAGGTCGCCGCCGTGGAACCAGCCTCCTCTCATGGCTTCGGTAGTAGCCTCGGGATTTTTGTAGTACTCCTTCATTACTGTGGGGCCTCGATACACTGCCTCGCCCACGGCGTTCACCGGTACATCCTTGTTGTTATCGTCAACAACTCGCATCTCTATGCCCGGGATAACCCTTCCCACCGACGTCTCTCGCCCCCTGGATTCGCTGGGGGGAAGGCACGAGACAACCGGACTCATCTCAGTCTGTCCGAAGACATCGAATATCTTCGCATTGGGGAACTGTCTCATTATCTGTCTTCTGGTCTCCGTAGGGAGAATAGCCGCACCCGATATCCAGACCCTGAGGGACCCGGTTTCATACTTATCTAAGTCGGGCAGCATCATGATGAAGGTCGCCATAGCCGGAATCATAAGGATTGCGTTTATCTTCTCCTTCCGAATTATTGTAATGATTTCGGTCGGGTCAAAGACCTCTTTGGGCAGAATCATTGTTACACCCAGGAAGAAGCACAACTGGCAGAATCCGAAGGCAGCCAGGTGGAATACGGGTGGAGGCGAGCAGCATTTGTACTTCAGTATCTCGCTCATCGGCTCACCGACTTCTGCATAGACCAGAGGACCCAGCAGCATCCACATCACCACTTCGTTTTTATGCGTTATCACAGCCCCTTTGGGTCTTCCTGTGGTGCCGGCGGTGTACATTATGAATGCAGGGTCTTCATCGTCCACCAGGATTAACGGCTCATCCTCTGAGTGCTTGGCTATCCATGATTCATAGTGAAGCATGCCGTCAACAGGTTGTTCGGTTATGGCGATATAATGTTTCACATTGGGCAGGTCTTTCTGCATCCCTTTCACTGTTTCTATGAAGGCTTCTCCCGCTATGAACGCTTCGGCATCGGAGTTGTTTACTATATAGGTAAGCTCTTCGGGATGGAGGCGGAAATTGAGGGGGACGGCTACTCCTCCAATCTTGCCCAGAGCATAGTAGGCTTCGAGGAACTGATTGCAGTTGAATGCCAGAATAGCAACCTTGGAGCCTTTTTTAACGCCCAGACGCAGTAGAGCATGCGCCAGCTTGTTGATACGAGAATTGAACTGTTTATAAGTGAGGCGCGTGTCTCCGTAAATCAGGGCTTCCTTATCGGGAAATCTGTGGCTGTTGCGTGTTATCGTTTCCCCGACCAGAAGCCTCTTCCCCAGAGTAGCTTCGATAGCCGGCTTATCTTTTACCGCCCGTTTGCCTTTCATAGCCGCCTCCCGAAATGATATAGCGCGAGTTCCTCACGAATCCAGATTGAAAGGCTTACTTTCCTGTGTTTTTCTGTTGCTCCGGTTGCTGTTCCGGCAGGATTGCCGTTATGAAGTCAATCGGCCTGGGGATATCCCTTGGCAAGAATATACGCGAGATTATGCCGATTGTCAACAGTCGACAATGATAAAGTCCTGGCTCCGGGTGACCCGCATTTCACCATACCTTTGAAAGAGTCGATATCTCATTGAGAATATCAAATATGATTGCATATTCGTAGGTGTGGTGAACTAACATAATGTTATTATATCTTGACTTGAAGACGTGGAGATTCTAGGATGACAACATAGTACTTTGGTTATAGTACCGGAGTTTGTCTCACCGGCACCGTAAGGGTGTATTTTCTCTGAGGAAAGGATATCAACTGAATAATTCTCCTGCCTTCTATTTTCAAGCCTACAGATGAATCCTGAGAGAATATTGACAAAATGGTATATACCATTTATCTTATCGGGCATATACCTAACTGAGGCGGGCGATGGCTGGCGAATACGGAAGATGCCCCGGCTGTGGCAGCGACCGCGTGGTTAAGGCCGGGAAATACAACCGGGGGCAGAGGGGCGTTGAGCAGCGCTACCTCTGCAAGAACTGCCATAGGTTCACTACCAGACCATTACAGCAGCTTGAGCTTATCAAGTCTCAGCCTCAGAAATAGACAGGAATGTTGAATATGGCATCAGAAAATAACAGTCATCCGAACGAAGGAGGGCAATCGCAGGTGCTGTGCGATGAACTGGTGACGAAACTGGAAGAAGTGGACAGGATGATACGGGAGGAGATTCGGAGAGAGCTCAACAACAATGGTCATGATACGCTTGCATCATCCCGGCTAGCCTGTCTCATCAGGTCGCGCGCTGATGTTCAAAGCGCAATCACATGCCTGCTGGGCGCCAGTCATTAGAGTGCAGATTCCGCGCTGGTACAGCGGAAGCAACATAGCCCCGGTACAGGCCGCTCAGGTTGTGATGTGCGCGGCCGCCCCCTAATAGCCTCCCCTAAAGACCTCAGACTAGACCCCGAATAGATGCTAAGACAGCAATCGTGCCTTTCTGTTTACTTGTTTTCAACTATGGAATTGACAAACGCTGTTGCGGTCTGCGATGATGTTATTATGACAATTGTCCTCGAACAGTCTTATGGTAAATGCTGGGGGTGAAGAAATGAGCGATACTTTGGCAAAGAAGCATACTAATCCGGTATATAAGAAGCTGGCTCAACTTCTTGACACTATCCCTAACGGATTTCCAGCCAGTAAGAGCGGGGCGGAATTGAAACTGCTGGCGAAGCTGTTCACTCCTGAAGAGGCAGAACTGGCGCTACATTTGAAACTGACTCCCCGGAGCGCGGAGCAGGTAGCTAAGACCGCAGGCGGCGACCCTCAGGCTCTGGAGGAAAGTTTGAAGGGTATGAAGGACAAAGGGCTGATAAGGATGAAGCGCGGCGAGAAGGGTCCTCTCTTCGGCCTGATACCCTTCGTTGTGGGCATATATGAGAATCAGATTGGTACTATGGATGAGGAGATGGCACGGCTGTTCGAGGATTACTACAGGGAAGCGTATCATAAGGTGATGGTCGCAAAGCCCGCCCTGCACCGCGTGATACCTGTGGAGCAGGCGGTACAGGTGGGCGTCGAGGTGCTGCCCTATGAACGCGCCTCCGATATCGTGAGCCAGGCGCAGTCGTGGGGTGTGCTCGACTGTATCTGTCGCGTCCAGCAGAAGCTTATCGGAAAGGGATGCGAACACCCGGTAAAGATATGCATGATGTTCAGCAAGAAGCCCAATGCTTTCGATAAAGCTCAGGTCATCAAGGCGCTGACCAAAGAAGAGGCTCTGGATGTGCTGCGCCGTGCCGAGGAGGCTGGGCTGGTTCATACAACGGGCAATCATCTGGGCGATATAGATTACATCTGTAATTGCTGCACCTGCGGCTGTGCTATCCTGCGCGGTGCTGCTGAGTTCGGCATGTTGAGCGTTGTGGAGCCTTCGGCTTTCCAGCTTGTTGTGAATGGGGATTCCTGCGTGGGCTGCGAGCTCTGCATAGACCGCTGCCAGTTCAAGGCACTGTCGATGGTAGATGGCATCTGCAAGGTAGATTTGCAGCGCTGCTTCGGTTGCGGCATCTGCATATCGTCATGTCCCGATGGAGCGCTCAGCCTCGTACCGAGGCAGGCGGACCGGGTGAAGTCTCCCCCGGGGTCTCTGGCGGATTGGATGATGGAGCGTGCGGCAGAGCGCGGGCTTGACCCTGAGAAGCTAGAGCAGGTTATCGGCAGGATTAAATAGGCTGATAGCTGACTGCTGAAAGCTGAATGCTTAGTTATCCTACCAGTTCAATTTCATCACGCTCATGAACGCCTCTTTGGGCACCTCCACCTTGCCGATGCTTTTCATCTTTTTCTTGCCCTCTTTTTGCTTCTCCAGCAGCTTGCGCTTGCGGGTGATGTCGCCGCCGTAGCATTTCGCCAGCACATCCTTGCGCTTCGCCGGGATATCGGCTCTGGCTACGATTTTGCTCCCGATTGCTGCCTGTATGGGCACCTGAAACAACTGGCGTGGGATAAGTTCCTTGAGCCGGGATACCACCGCTTTGCCCACATCGTGAGCCTTATCCGGCGGCACAATCTGGCTGAAGGCGTCCACCAGGATATTGTTTACCAGCACATCGAGCTTGACCAGCTCGGCTTCGCGGTAGCCGATGAACTCGTAATCCAGCGAGGCATAGCCCTGGCTGCGGCTCTTCAACTGGTCGTAGAAGGTGGTCAGCATGGAGCGCAGCGGCATCTCGAACTGTAGCTGTACCCGCTGCCCCAGCTCGCCGGGAGTCCTAGATTGCCCCAGGTATTCAGTGTGTTTGTGAACACCGCCGCAGCCCATGATAAGCTCCATCAGGGGGCCGATGAACTTTGACGGGGTTATCACCATGATGCTTACCCAGGGCTCCTCCAGTTTGATTGTCTCCGAGTGTGAAGGCAGTTCGGTGGGATTGACCACGGTCAGCGTCTGCTCGTTGGTCTTGGTTACCAGATAGCTCACGCCAGGCGCCGTTATCACCAGCGACAGGTTGAACTCGCGCTCCAGTCGCTCGCGCACAATGTCGAGGTGCAGCAGCCCGAGGAAGCCGCAGCGGAAGCCGTGCCCCAGCAGAGGACTTGACTCGGGCTGATATGTGAACGAGGCATCGTTGAGGCTGAGCTTCTCTATAGCCTCGCGCAGCTCCTGATAATCGTCTGGTTCGGTAGGATATACGCCGGCAAATACCATGGGCTTGGCGGGACGGTATCCCTGCAACGGCTCGGCAGCGCCGTTCGCTGCGTAGGTGATGGTATCGCCCACGCGGCACTTGCTCACGCTCTTGAGTCCTGTGGCTATATAACCCACATCTCCAGCCGACAGACTCTTCACAGGACGGGGTTCCGGATCGAAATAGCCCACCTCCAGTGCCTCCATCTCGGTGCCCTGCCCCATCAGGCGCAGGCTGCTGCCTGCGGAGAGGGAGCCGTCGATGACACGGATATAGGCTATCACGCCCTTATAGGGGTCGTAGTGGGAGTCGAAGATAAGCGCACGCAGCGGCAAATCGACATTGCCTTTGGGATGTGGCACTCTGCGCACTATCTCCTCAAGAAGCTGCGGCACGCCCTGTCCCGTCTTGGCGCTCAGCATGAGCACGCTCTCCGGAGTGTATCCGAGCACGCTTTCAATCTCTCCCAAGCCTCTTTCGATTTCGGCGCCCTGAAGGTCGATCTTGTTCAGCACGGGTATGATTTCCAGATTGTGCTCCATAGCCAGATATACGTTCGCCAGCGTCTGCGCCTGGATTCCCTGCGTGGCATCGACCACCAGCACCGCTCCTTCACAGGCGGCAAGGGTTCGTGATACCTCATAGGAGAAATCAACATGTCCGGGCGTATCTATCAGATTCAGTCGGTAGGTTATTCCGTCGCTGGCTTTGTAGTCGAGACGGATAGCCTTGGCCTTGATGGTGATGCCGCGCTCCCGTTCCAGGTCCATGCTGTCGAGCACCTGCTCCCTCAGTTCGTCCTTGCGCATGGCGCCGGTAAGCTCAATGAGACGGTCGGCAAGCGTCGATTTGCCGTGGTCGATATGAGCGATGATGCAGAAGTTTCTTACAGTTGATTGGTTCATGGTAAAAACCGCCGGAATACCTCGTTGCCCAGCAGCCTGCCGCGCGGCGTGAGCCTGATACGGCGATTGATACATTCGACTAATCCCAAATCGCTCAATTCTGATATCTCCGAACCGTACCGCTTGAGTATGTCTATGCCGAAATGACTTTTAATGGCATCGGTGGCGATGCCTTCGCTCAACCTCAGCCCCAGGATAACCGTTTCCGAGAGGTGCAGTTCCGGACCTATCGCCTCGTCAAGCTCGTGCAGCGGCAGTTTGTTGTAGGAAAACGAATTTAGATAAACATCGAGGTCTGAAGTATTGGCAAAACGATGCCCGTCCATGCAGGAGTGGGCGGCAACCCCCGCGCCGATATAAGGCAGGTTGTGCCAGTACGCCAGATTGTGGCTGCACTCGTATCCCGGCTTCGACCAGTTCGATATCTCGTAGTGAGAATAGCCGTATTTGCCCAGCATCTGTTCAGCAGTTTCATACATGTCGGCGGCGAGATCGGGGTCGGTTTGAGGCAAAGCTCCTCGCTCGATTGCCTGAAACAGAGGGGCCTCCTCTTCAAGCGTGAGGGCATAAAGCGAAATATGTTCCGGTTTTAACTCTACAGCTTGCTCCAGTGTGTGCTGCCAGCCTGCTATGTTTTGTCCGGGCAGGCTGTAGATAAGGTCGATGTTCAGATTGGAGAAGCCGGTGTCTCGGGCAAGCCGTATCGCCTCTTTCGCCTCAGCGGCAGTATGGATGCGTCCCAGCAGCGCCAGCTCCCTGTCGTTGAAGCTCTGCACTCCGATGCTGAGCCGGTTGACACCCGATGCCCCGATGTCGGCAAGATACCTTGCATCGACAGTGCCCGGATTAGCCTCGATGGTTATCTCGGCGTCTACGTTTACTGTAAAGAGCAAGCGTATGGTACATAGGATATCGTCAATCTGTTCTTCGGGAAGCAGGCTGGGGGTTCCCCCGCCGAAGTAGATGCTACGAACATGCTCGCCTCCGGCGCGAAACGCCAGTTCCTGCTTCAGCGAGTCGACATAGGCAGGTATATCCTCTGCGCGACCACCGTACGATACGAACGAGCAGTAGTTACACCTGCGCCGGCAAAAGGGGATATGGATGTAAAGCGAAATTTCCCGTTTCATTTAGTTGAATACGATTATAGCAGAAGCCTTCGCAAAAGTAAGGTTTGTGCAGCCTGTCGGTGAGACAAAAGTAGCATACACCTGAGGTCTGTACCGATAACATAGAAGCTGAAGTCTATCTATGTTCGGGTAATCTTAAGCTATGCTGGGGTAGCTTGGAGCGCCTGCTCCAAGCTCATAGAGGGGATGAGTTCATGAAGAAGAAATATGCAGTTGGCGTCGCGCTTATATTTGCGGTGCTTCTGACAGGACTGTCATTGGCGAGCTGTACGGGAAACGAGGGAACCGGCGATACCAACGGTCTGCCATCTGTGGAGGTCAGAGAGTACGAAGGCGTAAACCTTTCCTCCATCAATGAGTTCAGAGAGAACTCCATAGCAGGACCTCAGTACATCGACCTCAAGACCTATAAGCTCAAGATTACCGGTCTGGTGCAGAATCCGGCTGAATACACTTATGACGAAGTACTTGCCAGTTATGAGAAATATCAAAAGGTAGTGGAGTTGAACTGCGTCGAGGACTGGAGCGTAACGATTCTCTGGGAGGGCGTTCTGGTCGGTGATTTGCTGGAAGAAGCCGGAGTTTCCTCAGAGGCGAAAGTGGTCATATTCCATGCCTACGACGGATACACGACCTCTCTGCCTGTAGACGAGATAATCGGCAATAAAATCCTGATGGCATACAAGATGAATGGCGTGGTAATACCTCCGGAGAGAGGCGCGCCATTTCAACTGGTGGCTGAGAGCAAATGGGGCTACAAGTGGATCAAATGGATAACCGAAATCGAGCTGTCCGACGATGAGAATTACGAAGGCTTCTGGGAGAGGAGGGGCTATTCCAACGAAGGGAATCTCGACGAGTATTATTTTGAGAATATCCCTTAAACATTCGCCTCTGAGCCTGTTTGATATTATGAGATAATATTAACCATCCGTCGTGTTGCTGATTGCATCCTGCATGATAAATTACTTGAAAAGAAGGAGACTCAACCCTGTAATTTAGATTCCCTTGTAGGTATCCTCTCTGCGCCTGGCTACCCTGACTATTATAACCAGCTTATTCGTATCGTCTATGGCATAAACTAACCTGAATCTTCCCATTCTGACCCGCCAGAGACCGCTGTCAGCCAGTTTCTTCACTCTGTGGGGTCGGGGGTTACTCTCCAGCGAATCGATAACTCTGGCTACTACTCGATAATCTTTTAGAGACAGGGAATCCAGTCCCTCCTGGGATGTCCGCCTCAGCCTGACCTCATAGCTCACCCTTAGCGTCCCTGCCTGCCCTTGTGATACTGTTTCCAGGTTACAGTGCCCTTATCGTCAGCAAGCGCCTTTAGCCCTTCCCGGACATCCTCCGCATCCTCCAGTATCTCCAGGGCGGCATCGCGGAGCAGCTTGGCCATGGAGGTGCGCTGTTCGAAAGCGAGGCGTCTCAGCCTTTCGTGCTGCTCTTCTGTCAAAAAAATCGTGGTGCGCTTAAACGACGTGACCATAATCTTTCCCCTCTGCATTCAGAGTAACATACAAACATCGGTATGTCAATATGCTGTCATGCTATCTAGTACATGCACAACAAGAAACGGAGATAGAACTATCGCAGCGCATGTTTGAATCCGTGAGTAGAAGAGGAAAACGATGGCCTTATTTCCAGAAGGCATAGAATAGATAAAGTATTTTCTAACAGGAGAGCGCTAGTGAGAGACGGAAATGTTCGCGTGCGCCTTCACGCCTATTCTCACTACGGCCTCCTGGGTAAATTCAAGGTTGAAACTAATGCGTCCTTTGAAAACACGCTTGCTAGGTATCAGTATGTTAATATCAAAAAACCGGCCATGCTGTTCAACCTTTTGGGCGACATGACCACTATACCCGTTTTCTCCTCTCTCGAAGCGCGTTTTTTCAGTATTGTTAACTCCATGAATGTCCACATTTAGATGGTTAGCTTTTTGGTCCCAGCGGAATGAGAATCGTGGTAAAAGATCCGCCTTTGGTTCTAATCCGCCAACAACCAGACAGCTTTGTTCTGTCGTCTTGCTCTCCTTAGGAACCTGAACAGTGTAATCCTCGTCTAAATGCTCAAATTCCATTATCGTGTTAAAGGCACGATTAACATCACCTTTGGAATCCTTGCCTTTGTGGGTCACACCTTTCCAGCCACCCTTATCTCTTTGCGTTTCCCCCTCCTAAGTTAATAAGGAATAGGTCGCCTTCTTGCCGGAGTATACAAGGTAATGGTGAAGAAAGTCAATGATTGTCGCAATCGAGCTACATATCAGGGCCTACACAGCGATGACGTCGCTGGAGAAGTTGGAGAGGGCAATAAGGTAGGGGCACAGCGCGCTGTGCCCCTACGATTTTATAGGGCAGAAACTTGATTCTATTTGTTCAGCTTGCTCTCGAACGATTCCAGCTTTTGCTCGA